>CBDTXZ010000015.1:0-32105 GCA_965364515.1 uncultured bacterium | reverse complement strand
GAGGAAGCGTGGCCGCCACTCGTCGCCGAAGCCGTAGCCGGTGACGGCGTCGATGAGTCTCTGCTCGGAACCGCACCTCGAACGGATGGCTCCGATCAGGTGACCTACAACGATTGGCCGCTCTACTACTTCGCCGCCGACAACGCTCCGGGCGACATCAACGGTCAGGGCGTCAACGACGTCTGGTGGGTGGTCGACGCCTCCGGAGACGCCATCAGATAGCGGCGCCCCCGTGGTCGGCTCGCTCGTCGCGCAGCGGGCGGGCCGACCACAATCGAAGCAGCGAAGGAAGCACACGACAGCAATGGCACCAGAACCCGATCCAGCTCGCACGCTCACCGAGCGATTGCACGCCGAGCACGCCTCGGCGCTCTTCAGCTGGGCGGTCGGTCGGGTGGCGGATCGTCGCGATGCCGAGGAGCTCGTTTCGGAGACTCTGGTGCGGGCGTGGCGGCACTACGACCAATTCGACTCGAACCGGGGCAGCGAGCGGGCGTGGATCTTCGGAATCGCTCGCAACGCCGCCATCGACATGCACCGACGATCACGACGCAGGCTCCGGCCGGTCTCCGACCCCGTTCCGGAGATCGCCGAACCGAGCGTCGTCGATCGAATCGCCGAGATCAGCCTCATCTCGGATGCATTGGGCGATCTGTCCGATCAGCACCGGGCCGTCATCCTCGAGGCGTTCGTCCATGGTCGTGACACGAATGAGATCGCCGCTCGAATCGGCATACCGCCCGGAACCGTCAAGTCCCGCATGTACTACGGGATGCGTAGCCTGCGGGCAGCACTGGAGGAACGGGAGGTGTTGACATGACCGACCATGACCGTCTCGGCGAGTGGTCGGGAGCGTACGTCTTGGGTGCGCTCGCCCCCGAGGACCGGCGCACCTTCGAGCGGCACCTCGACACCTGCGAGGCGTGCGCCGCCGATGTCGCCTCGTTCGCTCCGATCCCGAGCCTTCTCTCCAAGGTCGATGTGACGGCCGTCGAGCCGGTCCCACGATCGATTCTCGCCGATGCCTCCAGTCGGGTGGTCGATGAGCGTCGCGCCCTGGTCACGAGCCGGGCGCGGTGGCGCTGGACTGCCGCTGCCGCAGTGGTTGCGCTGGTGGCCGTCGTCCTGGGCGGTCTGAGCGGACTGGGTGACCAGGAGAGCACCGCACTTGCGTTGGAACCCGCATGGGGCGTCACCGGAGAGGTGACCGTGTCTGCCCGCGGTTGGGGCACCGAGGTCGGATTCGACCTCCAGCAGCTCCCCCCGGAGGTCACATGCATCGCGTGGGCCGTCGACTCCGACGGCGAGTGGCAGCAAGTTGCCTGGTGGGGACCCACCCCGTCCCATCGCGCTCGCGTCACAGGTGCGTCTTCGCTCCAGTTGGACGATGTTGCCGAGATCGTCGTGACGACCACCGATCGGTCCGAGATCGTCACCCGCGCTCCGATCGACGCCACGTCGTCCTGAGCCGCATCGCGCCTGCGGGTGCGTCGTCCTCCCGAAGTGATGCGCTGCGGGCGAGGCGAGCCTCGCCCCTACCTGTGTTGACGGCCAGGCGGGTGCCTGTGGTGGCGGCCGGGTGTATGGCTGTGTTGGCGGCCGGTGGTGCCGAGCCGCACGCGGGTGGCGTGCCTGAACCCGGGTTGGTGACGAGGCGGGCCCGGTGGTGGGGTAGGGGCGACCGTTCGGTCGCCCGTGATCTGGGCCGGTTGAGTCCGTGGACCCGGATCGGGCGGCGTGGCCTGGCTGTGGGGGGCGTTGGTGGTGCGTGCCCGTGGGTGTGTCGTCGATGCGTGGCGGGTGAGGCGCCTGCGCCGCACCGGCGTTGATGCCGGCCGCGGGTCTGGATGGGTTCGGTGGTGGGGTAGGGGCGACCGTTCGGTCGCCCGCGATTCGGGCCGGGTGAACTCGTGGACCCGGCTCTGGGGCGTGCCCTGTCGAATGGATTGTTTAGACAGCGCGCCCGTCGGGGGTCATGTTCTCGAGTTGATGACTGCAGGCGGGGCGAGCCCCGGCGCCCCTACCCGTGCTGGCACCGGGGCGGTGTCACCCCTACTTGCCCACCCTGCGGTAGACGAGCAGTGCGACGATCGCACCGATGATCGAACCGATCAGCCCCGTGGTGTTGAAGTCGAGGATCTCGGAGTCGCCGAAGAGCGCGAACACCAAGCCGCCGACGAAGGATCCGACCACACCAAGGACGAGCGTGCCGACCAGGCTGAGCGGGTCGGGTCCAGGGACCAGTGCCCGCGCGATGTATCCGGCGATCAGTCCGACGATCAAGAAGACGATCAGGCTCATGCGTCAATACCTCCCTCGGCGTCGAGGCCATCTCGTCGCCATGCGGGGCTCACCCTACGAACAATGTGCGCTTCCGGCCGGGGATCTCGCTGCTTTCTTGGTGGTCGGGCTTCCAAATCCGATTCGCGGACGTGTCGGAGGGAGGGAAGCCGATCCGGCCTTTCTGCTGGATCCGGCCCTTCGACGTCCGCCGATCTCGGTCTCGGGCCCGTCGATTCGATCGTCTTTTCCCAGCCTGGCAATCGTTTCGAAATGAGATCTCAACAAGAAGGAGGGTTTCGACCGTCCCGATGTCGATCTCGCCGCCATACTGCGGCTCACAGCAAGGAGGACGAACCGATGGCAAGCATCGATCTTCGGACGGAGATACCCGGGCCGAAGAGCATGGAGATCGTGGCCCGCCGAGAGGCGGCGACTCCCTCGGGCGCAGCGAAGCTCACCCAGATCGCCATCGACCGCGCCCACGGTGCCCTGGTCACCGACGTGGACGGCAACCGGTTGATCGATCTCGCGGGCGGCATCGGTGTGCTCGCGGTTGGCCACACCCCTGCCACAATCGTCGACGCGATCACCGAACAGGCAGCCAAGCTCATCCACATGTGTGCGATCGTCTCTTCCTACGAGTCGCACATCCAGCTGGCCGAGCGCCTCAACGCGCTCACTCCCGGCGATCATCCGAAGAAGACCGTGCTCATGAACTCGGGGGCAGAGGCCGTCGAGACGGCCGTGAACATCGCTCGATCTCACACCGGCCGGCAGGGGATCGTGGTGTTCGACGGCGCCTACCACGGCCGCACGAACTTGACCATGTCGATGACGTCGAAGTTCAACCTCTTCAAGAAAGGCTTCGGGCCCTTCGCTCCGGAGGTGTATCGGTTCCCGTTCCCCAACACCTACCGGCGCCCCGAATCGATGTCGGAGGAAGAGTTCGTCGCATGGCACATCGAGAACCTCGCTCACTGCTTCACCGCCATCGTGGACCCGAGTCATGTCGCGGCGGTCGTCGTCGAACCCGTCCAGGGAGAAGCAGGGTTCCTTCCTGCGCCGCACGCATGGCTCCGTCGAATTCGAGAGTTGTGTGACGAACACGGGATCGTGTTCATCGCAGACGAGATCCAGTCGGGTATCGGGCGAACCGGCACGATGTGGGCGATCGAGCCCTCCGGGGTCGTTCCGGATCTCATGACGATCGCCAAGTCCGTCGCCGGGGGCATGCCGCTGTCGGCGGTGACCGGGCGATCCGAGATCATGGAGGCACCACACCCCGGTGGACTCGGCGGTACCTACTCGGCAAATCCGATCGCGTGCGTCGCCGCCCTGGCGGCGATCGACATCGTCGACGATCCGGCCTTCCTGGCACACGCCAACGAGCTCGGCGATCTGATGCGCCGGAGGCTGAAGAAGATCCAGGCGGCGAACCCCGATCTCGTCGGCGATGTTCGGGGTGTCGGCCCGATGCTGGTGATGGAGATCGTTCACGACGCCGCATCGAAACGTCCGTGGATGGAGGCTGCCTCTGCCATCACCGCCGAGACGGTCCGGAACGGTGTGATCACGATCAGAGCCGGGCTCTACTCCAACTGCGTTCGGTTCCTGCCTCCCCTCGACATGCCGCTCGACGTGGCGGAGGAGGCGTTCGACGTGGTCGAGCGCGCAGTCGCTGCCGTTGCCGCGGGAGACCCGGGATGAAAGGGATCCCGATCCGCGTCACGGCCGTCGCAGGAACACCTGCCGAAATGGGTGAGGCCCACGGCACGGCACACGCCGAGGAGATCCGAACATACGCCGCCGGCCGGGTCGAGCTCGCGGGTACGGGCACGGATCTCGGTCGCGACGAACTGCTGAGCCTCGGAGCGACACTGGTCGATGCACATCGTGCATACGACCCGGATCTGTTCGACGAGATGGCGGCCATGGCGGAGGCTTCCGGGCTTTCCATTCCCGAGGCCATCATCGTGGGCGGGTACACCGATTTCCTGGATGTGGTTGCTGCCGCCACCGGGAGTGCGGGTTTCGAGGACGACTGCACCGCCGTGATCGCGCCCGACGATCTCTCCGGTGGTGCCGGTTTCCTGGCTCAGACCTGGGACATGAACGCTTCGGCGACGCCACACGTGATCATGCTCGACATCGACCCCGAAGGCGGCCCGCGCTCGCTGGTCTTCACCACTGTCGGCACACTCGGCCAGATCGGGATGAACGAGGCAGGCATTGCCGTCGGGATCAACAATCTGACGGCAGCGGATGGCCGACCTGGAGTGACGTGGCCATTCGCAGTGAGGAAGGCGCTCGCCCAGACGACCTTCGACGATGCGATGGCGGCGATCACCGAGGCGCAGCTCGCCGGTGGCCACAACTTCCTGGTGTTCGACCGACTCGGGAACGGCGCCTCGATCGAGGCGATGCCGACCAGAACACATGTCGAGCTGCTCGGCGACGCCCCGTTGTTCCACACCAACCACTGCCTCGTTCCTGAGACCATCGCCGTCGAGGGGCCGCGACCGGATGACCTGAACCGGTCTTCGCTGTTGAGGATCGAACATGTGGCCGAGCTGCTCGGTTCCCGCCCGATCACGGTCGACTCGCTGATGGACATGACCAGGGACGAACGTTCGATCTGCCGGCATCCCGAACCACCCAACGACTACGAGTCGTGCGGGGCGGCGATCATGCGCCCTGCCACCGGCGACTTCTGGGCGTGTTGGGGGATCCCCTCGGAGAACGATTACGAGCACTTCTCGCTGACAGTCTCGAGTGTGCTGTGACGCTGCGATATACGGCGCTCACCCCGGAACTCGCCCCCGAGTGTGCCGCTCTCGAATTGGCCGCATTCCCGACTGCCGACCCGGCAGAGCTGTTCTCGACGGAGGATCTCCTCGCTCAGGCCGAGATCTTCCCGGAAGGCTTCTTCGTCGTCCTCGACGGGGACAAGGTGGTCGGCCAGGCCGGGGGGATCTTCGTCGATTTCGACTTCGACCATCCCCAGCACACGATCACCGAGATCACGGGTGAACACGGCTGTGGCAATCACGATCCCGACGGCGATTGGTATTACGGCACCGACATCGTGGTCCATCCCGATTACCGCAGGCAGGGGATCGGTGCCGAGTTGTATCGGCTTCGCAAGCAGCTCGTGCGCGATCACGGCAAGCGCGGGATCATCGCCGGGGGCTATCTCGCCGGCTACCACGAACACAAGGCCGAGATGAGTGCCGCCGAATATTGCCGTCGAGTCGTCGCGGGGGAGTTGTACGACCGTACTCTCACGTTTCAGTTGGAGAATGGGTTCGAGGTGCAGGGCGTCTTGGAGAACTATCTCGCGGACGAGAAGAACGACGGGTGGGCGTCTTTGATCGTGTGGACCAATGAGGAGGCATCATGACCGACTCGGTCATCCTGACGGGATTGACGAAGCGGTTCGGTGACGTGCTCGCAGTGGACGACCTGCATCTCAGTGTCGCAGATGGTGAGTTCTTCTCGCTGCTCGGCCCTTCCGGGTGTGGCAAGACGACGACGCTTCGGATGATCGCCGGGTTCGAGTTTCCCACTTCGGGGTCGCTCACCATCCACGGCGAGGAGATGGCCCTCAATCCGCCGAATGAGCGGCCCGTCAACACCGTCTTCCAGTCGTATGCGCTGTTCCCGCACATGAACATCGAGGAGAATGTCGGATTCGGGCTCAGGATGCAGAAGGTCCCGTCTGCCGACATCGCGCAGCGAGTGAAACGGACGCTGGACATGGTGCAACTGTCCCATCGCGCCTCTGCCTCGCCGTCGCAGCTGTCCGGTGGTCAGCAGCAGCGGGTGGCGCTTGCGAGAGCGCTCGTGAACGAGCCGCAGGTGCTGTTGCTCGACGAGCCTCTCGGTGCACTCGACCTCAAACTGCGCCAGGCCATGCAGGTCGAGCTGAAGGACCTTCAGCAGCGTGTCGGCATCACCTTCATCTATGTGACCCACGACCAGGACGAAGCGCTCACCATGAGTGATCGGATCGGCGTCATGAGCGAAGGCAGGCTGCTCCAGGTGGGTGGACCCCAGGACATCTACGAACATCCCCGGTCGAGGTTCGTCGCCGATTTCATCGGTGAGATCAACCTCATGCCCGCGGTTGCCGTCGATCAGGACTCCGTCAAGCTGCTCGATGGTCAGGTCCTCATGGCCTCACACGACGCTCATCCAGGGCAGTCGGTGACCGTGGCGATCAGACCCGAGCGGTTCACGCTCTTCCGGCCCGAGGACGAGATACCTTCCGGGCGCAGCAGCATCGCCGGCAAGGTGGTGCGTCGGATCTACCACGGAGACGTGTTCCTCTACGACATCGACACCGCCGAGGGCCTGATCGAGGTGAAGGAGGAGAACCGCCCGACGGTCGAGGTCTTCGAAGCCGACGCTCCGGTCGTGGTCAGCTGGAGCCCATCGGCCGCCACGGTGATCGAGGACTGAGATGGCTGTGACCGAAAGCTCGAACACCGAAACCCACGAACTCGAGGCCGACGCCGTCCAGGCTGCGTCTCGCCGCGGTGTCCTGATCGCCCTTCCGTCTTGGGTGTACTTGACCGTCTTCTTCGCCGTGCCGCTCGTCATCGTGTTGGTGTATTCCTTCGCCACACGGTCGTCGACCGGCCTGACCAGACTCACGGGCTGGAACCTCGACAGCTACCGAAGGTTGTTCGATCCGCTCGTCGGTGAGATCGCCTTCCGGAGCCTCGTGCTGGCCGTGGCGACCACCGTGATCTGCCTGGCCGTCTCGTACCCCTTTGCGTACTACATCGCCACGCGAGGCGCGAAGTGGCGCAACCTGCTCATCGTGCTGGTACTCATTCCGTTCTGGTCGAACTTCTTGGTGCGGACCTACGCCTGGCGGATCATCCTCGGCTCCGAGGGGCCCCTGGCCCGGATCACCGAATCACTCGGGATGGAGCCCGTCCGCCTGCTCTTCACCAACTCCGCCATCCTGATCGGTCTCGTCTACGGCTACCTGCCGTTCATGGTGCTCCCGCTCTACGCGGCCCTCGAGCGAATGGATTGGAGCCTGGTCGAGGCTGCCAGGGACCTCTACGCAGACGGATGGACGGCCTTCCGCAAGGTGACCTGGCCGCTCAGCAGGCCCGGCGTCATCGCCGGCTCGATCCTGGTGTTCATCCCGTCGCTCGGCGCCTACGTCACCCCGGCGCTGTTGGGCGGCGCCCGAACGACGCTGCTCGGTGACTACATCGTCAGCCAGTTCCTGGCTGCGAGGAACCAACCGTTCGGCTCGGCGCTGTCGGTCGCAGTGATGAGCATCATGCTCGTCGCCGTCATCGTCTACTTCAGATCGGGGGCGAAGAACCTGTGACCGTCGCCGCCGGAATCCGTCCCAAGAGCCCGATCGAGCGGCTGCTCGCCGCCAATTCGTGGCTCGTGTACGCGTTCTTCTACGCCCCGATCATGTTGCTCATCGCGCTCTCGTTCAACGCAAACGAGAACGTCAGCGTGTGGACCGGCGTCTCGACCCGGTGGTACGGCGAGATGTTCCAGAACGACGACGTCATGCGGGCGCTGCGCACGTCGCTCATCGTGGCGGCCATCTCGACCATCGTCTCGACGGTGCTCGGCACCGCTGCCGCCATCGCGCTCGAGCGATTCCGCTTCCGGGGACAGCGTGTCTACGACGGTCTCGTCTACCTCCCCATCATCATCCCCGACGTGACGATGGCGGTGATGATGCTGCTGTTCTTCGCGCAGAGCTTCAACATCATCGACGGAATCTTCGGGTTCAAGCCCCTGTTCGGGATCGGCACCATCTCCCTCAGCCACATCGCCTTCAACATCTCGTTCGTCGCAGTGGTGGTGAGGGCGCGACTCGCCCAGCTGGACGCATCGTTGGAGGAGGCCGCCGCCGATCTGTATGCCACTCCTTGGCAGGCGTTCCGATACGTCACGCTCCCGTTGATCATGCCGGGAGTCGCCGGTGGTGCATTGCTGGCTCTCACCCTTTCACTCGACGACGTGGTCGTCACGAGCTTTGTCGCCGGACCCGGAGCCACCACACTTCCCGTGTACGTGTTCGGGCTGGTGCGAAGAGGCGTCACCCCCCTCATCAATGCGGTGAGCACGGTGATGCTGGCAGCGTCCATGGCGCTGGTGCTGATCTCGCTGTTCTTTCAGCGAGGCACCGGGACCGTGGCCACGAAAGAGGAGGAACCCATTGAAGAAACTTGAGACAAGATCGTTGTTTGCGTTGATCGCCGTGCTGGCGATCGTCCTGGCCGCCTGCGGCTCGGACGACTCGGCCGGCGCATCGGCGGCGGACTGTGAGGCCGGCGGCACCGACGGCGACCTCAACTTCTACAACTGGTCGGAGTACATCGACCCCGAGCTGATCACTGCGTTCGAGGACGAGTACGGCGTGGATGTCACCGAGTCGTTCTATGAGTCGAACGAGGCGATGCTGTCACAGATCCAATCGGGCGTGACGTACGACCTCATCGTGCCCTCCGACTACATGGTCGGCATCATGATCGACGAGGGCCTGCTGGTCGAGCTCAACAAGGACGCCATCACGAACTACGACAATCTGGCCGACGACTTCCAGGGACTGCCATACGATCCCGACGGTGCCTTCTCGGTGCCGTACCAGTACGGCACCACCGGCCTCGGTGTGAACCTCGAAGCGGTCGGAGACAACTTCACCCCGAGCTGGGCGCTGGTGTTCGATCCAGAGCTGACGTCCCAGTTCCCGGGCGGTGTGTCCGTTCTGAACGACCCTCGTGAGACCATGGGCGCTGCGTTGAAGTATCTCGGCTACTCGCTGAACGACACCGAGATCGAACACCTGCAGGAGGCCGCCGATCTCATCGCCGCTGCCAAGTCGGGCATCTCCACGTTCGACTCGGACCAATACGACGAGGCGCTGGTCGGGGGAGAGGTGGCCGTGGCGCACGGCTACTCGGGCAACATGATCGTGGCCATCGGTGACGCCGACAATCCCGATCAGTACACCTACATCCTCCCCGAGGAGGGAGCGACGCTCTGGATCGACAACATGGCGATCCCGACCGATGCGGCATCGGTGTGCACGGCGCACACGTTCATCGACTTCCTGTTGGATGCCGAGAACGGCGCAGCCCTCACGAACTGGAACTACTACGGCTCGCCGAACGGGGCAGCCATCGAGCAGGGTCTCATCGAGCAAGAGGTCGTCGACTTCTATGCCGACACGGACAATGCACCTGGGCTCGAAGTCATCGAAGACACCGGTGACTACGAGATCAACTTCACCGACGAGCTCGCCCGAGCCAAGAGCTGATCACGAGTGGGGACGGGGCTCGAGGCCCCGTCCCCACTCGTTGGCATGCGGTGTGCGGTTTGCGCGTTGCGCCTCCGAGTGCTGAATGTTTCGCGTTCCGCATGCCGCACGGCGCATACCGCATTGCGTACGGCTAAAAGCTCACACCGATCACTCTTGTCTTGGGCTCGAGGTACTCCATCAGGCCTTCGTGACCGGCTTCGCGGCCGAGGCCGGATTGCTTCATGCCCCCGAACGGGGCTTCGGTCGACTGGGGGTTCCAATCGTTGACGCCCACGAGGCCGAATTCGAGCCGTTCCGAGACACGCAGAGCGGTCTCGAGATCCTTGGTCCACACATATGACGCGAGTCCCACCTGAACAGAATTCGCAGCTTCGATCGCGGCGTCGATGTCGTCGAAGGGGATCACCGGCATCACGGGACCGAAGATCTCTTCGGTGAGCGCCGGGGCACCGGGAGGCACGTCGGTCATCACCGTCGGCGTGTAGAAGAAGCCCGGACCGTCCGGTGTCGATCCTCCGGTGATGAGCTTGGCACCGGACTCGATCGAATCCTTCACGATCCCCGCCACCCGGTCGCGCTGGGTGGCGTTGATCATCGGTCCGATGGTCGTGTCGGGATCCAGTCCGTGGCCGACCACCTGCGCCTCGGCGGCAGCCTTCGCTGCGTCGGCGAACTCGTCGACGACGTCCCGATGTACGAAGAACCGTTGCGGGGCGACGCACACCTGACCGCCGTTCCGATACTTGCTGACGATCCCGGAGGCGGCGACCGACTCGATGTCAGCATCGGGAAACACCAGCACGGGGGCGTTGCCGCCGAGTTCCAGTGACAGCCGCGTCATCGTCCGTGAAGCTCCGTCCATGAGGAGTTTGCCGACCCGCACGGAACCGGTGAATTGGATCTTCCTGACACGCGGGTCGTCCAACATCACCTGACCCATTGGACCCGGCTCGCCGTTGATCACGTTGAACACCCCCGGTGGGAGCCCGGCATCGGCGAGGATCTCCGCCATCAGCATGGCGCTGCGTGGCGTGAATTCCGAAGGTCGGACGACAACGGAGCACCCGGCCGCCATGGCTGCCGCCGCCGCCCTGATCGGGTTGTAGACCGGGAAGTTCCATGCCGTGATGACACCCACCACTCCCACCGGCATGTAGGTGACGTCCGTTCGACGGCCGGCGCGGCTGGACGGGACGATCCTGCCACCGACACGCTTCGCCTCCTCGGACATGAAAGTGAGAAACGAATCGAACGTTTTCCACTCACCGGAAGCCTGGGTGAGTGGTTTCCCCGACTCCTCGGTGGTGATGCGGGCGCATTCGTCGCGACGCTCGGCGGCGACGTCCGCTGCCCGCATGAGGATTCTCGCTCGCTTGTACGGGTTGGTGTCTGCCCAGTCGGCGAACGCGGCCGAGGCGGCGTCGATCGCTGCCGTCGCATCGTCGCCGTTCCCGTAGGGCATGAACCCGAGGGACTGCTCCGTCGCAGGGTCGATCAGATCCCAGGTGGCGCCGTTCGATGCATCGCGCCACTCGCCGCCGATGAACTGTCTGAAGGTCGGCATGCCGGCTCTCTTTCTGTCAGTCCTGATGCACGATCCCGCCCTCCAGGACGGTAATCGCAACCTGCAGGTCGAATGGATCGTCTCGGGTCGGGTCTCCCGACAGCACGACGAGGTCGGCCCGGAAGCCTGGCTCGAGGTACCCGGAGTCGTCGTCGAAGAAGTTGATGTGCGCGGAGCCCGCGGTGGCCGCGGCGAGTGCGGTCGTGAGCGGGAGGCGCTCATCGGGTAGGAATGCCTCGAGGACGCCATGCGACGGCCGCGTCCTCGTGGTTGCGACACCGATCTGTTGCAGCACATCGGGGGTACTCACGCACCAGTCGCTCCCGACGGCGAGCCGGGCACCTGCCTCGAGGAGGCTCCGGAACGGATACTGGTAGCCGATCCGATCGGCCGGGAGGAACGGGATGGTGAGGTCGGTCATGGCAGCGCCTGCGCAAGCCCACAACGGTTGGATGTTGGCGGTCACGTCCAGTTCGCCGAATCGAGGGATATCGACGGGGTCGACGACCTGCACATGGGCGAGATGCGGGCGGGTGTCGTGACGGCCGTTGAGAGCCCGGGCCTGTTCGATCGCATCGAGGGCGTTGCGCACCGCTCGATCACCGAGCGCGTGGAAATGGCACTGCAGGCCGGCGGCGTCGATCGCCGTGACGATGTTCGGCAGATCCTCCACTGCGATGAAGTCGATGCCCCGGTTCGTCGTCGGCTTCCCGGCGCCATCCAGGTAGGGGTGGAGCATCGAAGCCGTGAAGTTCTCACACACCCCGTCGAGCATCAGCTTCACGGTTCCCGGAACGTAGCGCGACGACCGCTGGCGGGAACGCTCGACGATCTCGTCGAGTTGTTCGACGCCGCGATCCCGATCCCACCAGAGGGCACCTCGCACCCTGCACCGCAGCTCGCCCGAGTCGGCCACCTCGACATAGACGTCGTGAACGTCTGGTGTCACCCAGGCGTCCTGCCATGCAGTGATACCGAGCGAGAGCAAGTAGTCCTGGCTCTCGAGCAGTGCGGATCGAATGTCGGAGGGGTGATCGGGGGGTACCACCCGTTCCATGAGATCGACCGCTCCCTCGTGGAGGGTGCCCTGCGGTGCTCGGTCCGGGAGGCGAACGATCACCCCGTCAACGGGATCCGGAGTGTTCTCGTCGATGCCTGCGAGACGAAGCGCCGTCCTGTTCGCCCAACCGGAATGGCCGTCGGCCACCATCAGCCAGACCGGCCGATCGGTGACATGGTCCAGGAGCTCCGCCGGTGCGTTCCCGTCCGAGAACCAGCGGTATCGCCACCCGCCGCCGAGCACCCAGTCACCGGGAGCGACCCGTTCGGCGTAGCGGCCGATAGCTGCCAGGGCCTCTTCGAGGTTGTTCGCCGGCTCCAAATCGCAGCGGAGTCGCTGGAGCCCACCCATCACCGGGTGGACGTGGGCGTCCTGGAAACCTGGGAGCAGCATTCGGTCGTCGAGGTCGATGTGACGGACCGACACTCCAGAGGGCTCGATGTCGTCCAGCGGTCCGACAGCGGCGATTCGGCCCCGTTCGGTGAGCACGGCCGTCCCCGTCGGATGCCCAAAGACCGGGCCACCGGAGAACAACAGGCGTTCCGCTCCCTCGCTCCCCCCTGGCGTGTCAGCCAAGTCGGTCCAGTGCCTCGACGGCCACGTCGACATGTCCGGGATCGTGCGGTGACGGCATGTTGATGATGGCCCGGTCTGCCCCGGCGGCTTCGAGCTCGGTGACCATCTCCAACATGGGATCCGGGTTGGCCGGGTCGAAGCGGACGAGCAGTGAGCACTCGATCTCGTCGGGATCGCGCCCGACGTCTTCGCAGTGTGAAGCGAGAATCTGCTTCTTCCGCGCCCACTCCTCGACGCTGTTCGGAGTCAGGTTCCAGTGGTCTGCCCAGCGCGCGGCGGTGCGGAGCGTCCGCTTCTCGCCGCCGCCGCCGATGAGGATCGGCGGATGTGGGCGCTGCGGCCCTTTGGGCTCGTTCCTCGCCGACGAGAGCCGGAAGTGCTCACCCTCGAAGTCGACTTCCTCTTCCGTCAGGAGCCGCACGATGACCTCGACGCCCTCGTCGAAGATGTCCATTCGCTCGCCGATGGTCTCTCCGAGGCTGATTCCGTAGGCGTCCGCCTCGAGTTGGTTCCAGCCGGCGCCGAGGCCGAGCTGGAAACGTCCTTCGGAGATGATGTCCATGGTCGCCGCCATGTTGGCCGTCACCGCCGGATGCCGATAGGGCATGCCGTTCACCATGGAGCCGACCTTGAGTCGAGAGGTGGCCTGCGCCAGCGCAGCGAGACTGGTCCAGCTCTCGAGGCATGGACCGTCGGTGTCTCCGAAGATGGGATAGAAGTGGTCGAACACCCAGGCCGCTTCGATGACCTCTGCCTCGTCGGCGCGTTGCCACGTCGCCAGCATGCGGTCCCACGTCGTGTGGTGCGGGTTGGTCTTGATGTCGAACTTCATCGGAACCTCGTTGTCGTCTTCCGACCAGTCTGGCGTGGCGAACGACCCGGCGCCGCGTATCTCGATACGATCTTGAGATGACCGAAACACTCGAGATCTATCTCGCCGGACAATGGACGACCGGCACAGGCGACTCGCACCACGAGCTCATCTCGCCGATCGACGGAGCCCACATCGCAGACGTGCCGATCGCGTCCCCGGCGGACATCGAGCGTGCGGTCACTGCCGCCAGAGAGGCGACCGAGCAGATGCGTCACTGGTCTGCCTTCGAGCGGGCAGAGATGTGCCTGCGGATTGCCGCGGCGATCGAACCGTTGATTCCGGAGATCGCCAGGATTCAGACGCTCGAGCAGGGCAAGCCCTACCACACGGAGTCACTCGACGACATCGCCGAGGCGAACGAGTACTTCTCGAACGCCGCCGAGGACGTCAAGCGGCTCGGCGGAGAGGTGATCCCGACATCCTCGCGTACCAAGCGGATGTTCACGTTTCGTCGCCCGGTGGGCGTGTGGGCGGCGATCACACCATGGAACTTTCCGGTCACGATCCCGCTCGAGTACATCGGACCGGGCTTGGCGACCGGCAACGCCGTCATCGTCAAACCACCGGTCCACACACCGTGGGCTCTCCTGGAGTTGGCGAAAGCGTTCGACGAAGCCGGGGTGCCGCCCGGCGCCGTGTCGATCATCCCGGGTGGAGCCGAGATCGGCGATGCGCTCGTCACCCACGACGGGGTGGATGCCATCGGCTTCACCGGGTCGTCGGCCACCGGGAGGCGCATCATCTCTCGGATGGGGATCAAGCGGTCGATCATGGAGATGTCCGGCAACGGGCCCACGATCGTGACGGCCGACGCCGACGTGACGGCGGCCGCCGAGGCGGCGGTGTACGGCGCGTACTACAACGCAGGCCAGGTGTGCTGCGCCACCGAGCGTGTGATCGTCGTCGAGGACGTCCATGACGCGTTCGTCGAGGCGGCTTTGGAAGCTTCGAAAGCCGTGCAGCTGGGCGACCCGTTCGACGAGGAGACCACGATGGGGCCGCTGAACAACGAGGCGACTGCGGCGAAGATGGACCGGCACCTCGCCGACGCATCCGACCGGGGCGCAGAGATCCTGGTCGGCGGCGGCCGATCCAAGGGCCATCCCAGCGACCTGTATTACGACTTCACCGTCGTCGACCGTGTGCCGGAGGAGAGCAGCCTGTCGAGCGAGGAGTCGTTTGGCCCCGTACTGCCGATCATCGGTGCCGGCGACGACGACGAAGCAGCCGCCATCGCCAACCGGACGAGGCTGGGCCTCCAGGCTGCGGTCTTCACCAACAGCCTGGCGAAGGCCTTCTGGTACACCGACCGGATTCGGGCCGGCACCGTCGTCATCAACGACTCGACGGACTTCTGGGAGACGTTCCAACCATTCGGGGGAGCGGCGGGCACCGATACCGGCTGGGGCCGCGGCCGGATCGAGGAGTTCACCGACCTCCAGACCATGGTGATCGAGTTGGGTGGATCTCCCGGGACCGATTGAATCAACGCAGAAGCGTCGGGCTCACTGAGGGAAGTAGGCCCTGAAGACCGCGCCCGGATCGCTGCGGACGCCGCGCCGGAACCCGGGATCCGATACATTCGGTCGGCATGAGGCTGCTCGAACGCGATGCCCACCTCGCCGAGCTGGAGTCTGCGCTCGAGGAGGCGAGATCCGGTCGAGGCGCGCTCGCTCTGATCCGGGGAGAGGCCGGGATCGGCAAGACCAGCCTGGTTGCCGGATTCCTGGGCCGGGTCGGCGACGACGCCCACCTCGTGATCGGTGCATGCGATGACCTCTTGACCAGCCGTCCGCTGGGCCCGATCCACGACATGGCAAGGGACGAGCCGACCTTGGCGGACGCGCTCTCGACGGGTGAACGCGAACCGGTGTACCGAGCGCTGTTCGACCTCGCGACGCGCTCGCTTCGGCCGACGGTGATCGTGATCGAAGATGCCCACTGGGCCGATGATGCGACGCTCGACTGCATCCGCCACCTCGGGAGGCGGATCGACCGAACGCACGGTCTGATGATCGTGACGTACCGAGACGAGGACGTTCACTCGGAACACCCGCTGCGATTCGTGCTCGGCGATCTCCCTCCCCATTCGGTTCGTCGGATCCCGCTCGACCCGCTCAGCGAGTCGGCGGTCAGAGAGCTGGCCGGCGATAGTGCGGGGCAAGTGTTCACGGAGACTCGAGGCAATCCCTTCTTCGTGACCGAGATGCTCGACGCCCGCGGAGATGCTCTCCCCGACTCGATCGTCGACTCGATGCGATCACGAGTCGCCCGCCTGTCCCCGGCGGCGGCCGACCTCGTGGAGCTCGTCAGTGTCGTCCCCGGTCGCGTCGACCCGGATGTCATCGGCGTGCTCGTGTCCGCAACCGCACTCGACGAGGCCGAGTCGGCCGGCCTGTTGGTGGCAACCAGAGCGCAAGTTGCGTTCAGGCACGAGCTCGCCAGACGGGCAGTCGAGAGCTCGATTCCGTCGGCCCGCCAGGTGGAACTGAACCGTCGCATCCTCGAGTCGCTCATTTCAGCCGGAGACGATCCTTCGCGGATCGTCCACCACGCGATAGCCGCGGGAGACGACGACGCCTTGTTGCATCACGCCCCAAGCGCCGGCCGCGCAGCACTGGCCGTCGCTTCATACCGTGAGGCTCATCGCCATTTCCGGAGCCTCCGGATGGTGTATCAGCGGCTTCCTTGGCGTGATCGGGCGCTCCTGCTCCGCGACTGGTCGTACGCGGCCCAGGCCGCCAACGAACTCGGCGAGGCAAGGCTCCGGATCGATGAGGCGATCGACATCTGGCGCGAGGCGGGAGACGCCCTCGGGCTGGGCGAGGCGCTCCGCATCCGGTCACGTATCTCCTGGTTCACAGGCGACCGTTTCGAGGCGGAGTCGTATGCACAGGAAGCCGTTTCGGTACTGGAGGCGCTCGGAATCACAGCCGAGCTGGCAGCCGCGCAGAGCACCTTGTCCCAGTTGGCGATGCTCGCAAAGAACCGCGACGAGGCGGTGCGGATGGCTGACATGGCGATCGAGACGGCGAGTGCGCTCGATCGCGCCGACATCGTCGCCCACGCCCTGGTGAACAAGGGAACTGCGCTCACGATCGGCCGGTTTCCGGAGGACACCGAGGTTCTGGAGTCCGCCATCGAGTTGGCGCGCCAGGTCGGAGCCCACGAAGAGATCGTCCGAGGAAGCCTCAACCTCGCATGGTCGGCGCTTGACGCCCGCGAGTTGGGCGCAGCGCTGACCTTGTCCGAGCGGGCGATCGAGCTCGCGGAGGCTGCAGAGTGGCAGCCGCTGCTGCACTACTCCATTGGTATCCAGGCATCGGCGATGGCGTTTCTCGGACGGTGGTTCGAAACCGAGGATCTCGTTGGACCGATTCTCGCGCTCCCCGACATCACGACCGTGAATGCGATCATGCTGCGCACGGGACTCTCGATCGTTCGGATCCGACGGGGCCACGACGACGCTGGAACGCTTCTGACGGAAGCAGAGCGGATGGCGCGCACTACCCGCGAGGTCCAGCGAATCGGCCCACTCGCCGCACTTCGCTCCGAGTACGCCTGGATCCAAGGTGATCTCGACTCACTCCATTCGACGATCGCCGCCCACCTGGCCGACCTGGTAGCGGCGGACGCCTACTGGGCAGCCGGGGACCTGGCGTTCTGGGGATGGCACGGGGGGGTCGACATGCAACTCCCGGGACGTCTCCCACGACCGTATCGTCTCGTCATCGATGGTGACTGGCGAGCCGCGGCCGACGCATTCGACGTGCGCTCCATGCCATACGAACGGGCCCTGATGCTGACCCACGGTGACGATGCGGCGATCATCGAAGCGATTACGACGCTCGACGCCCTGGGAGCCACCCCCGTCGCCAATCGGTACCGGGCCGAGCTCAGGGCCAGGGGTGTCCCCGACGTACCGATGGCACCGTCGCGTGCTTCGCGGGCCAACCGCGCCGGTCTGACCCCGCGACAGTCGGAAGTGCTTCTGCTGCTGGGCGAGGGTCTGAGCAACCCGGAGATCGCCGATCGACTTTTCATCTCCCCCCGAACGGTCGATCACCACGTGTCCGCCATCCTGACCAAGCTCGGCGTCGAGACGCGCTATGACGCCGTGGACGCAGCGGTCGACCTAGGTGCACTGAAGCCCACCTAGGTGGGCGAAGCGCCCGAAATGGGTGGGTACCACCGATTCGCCGAGCCCCCGGAGCTCATACGTTCTCCGCATGACCGAGGAGGGCTCATGACGTTCTACGCAAATCAAGAGATGTTGCGGACCATCGAATACGAGCGCAGTCGTGAAACGGCGACTCGACGAATGGCCAAGGAAGCAAGGAAGTCGGCTCTGAGGCGACGCGGCCTGGGACGCTTCGAGCTGTGGCGGGCAACAGGCCTGCTTCCGGTGCGGCGCACGAGGCCGTCTCGAGTGGCCGATCAGGCCGTCCGCTGAAGAGGATGACCTCGCGTCAACCGTTCGAGTGGTGACCTATCAACCGCTTGAGCTGATCGAGAGCCGGCTCACTCGACAACCCGAGGACGGAACGAACCGGTGCGAGCAGTCCCGCGGTCTGTCCCAGTGCTCGAGCAAGCGTCGGGTCAGCGAGTCTTGCCTCTGAGCCAGTTTCCGAGGGTGCCGAGACGGGATGTTCGACCAGATCGCTCCTCGGATGCGTCGGCCTGGCGCGCCATCCACAGCCCGGCATTGATGCCGAGCCACCTCAGTGGCTCGGGCTCCCAGTTCCTCCACTGGTGCTGGACCCAGGGAAGCGTGACGAGATCGGTCTGCTGCCCCGTGATGAGGTCGGCGAGTGTTCTGCCGGCCAGGTTGGTGGTGTTGACGCCGTCGCCGACGTAACCGCCCGCCCATGCGAGTTTGCGAGCCGGTTCGATCGACACCGACGGCCTCCAGTCGCGTGGCGCACCGAGGGCGCCTCCCCATCGGTGCGTGATCTCTGTGCCTTCGAGGTGAGGGAACAACTCGAGGAGGACCCGCACGATCTCGGTGTGGACGCCGTCGTGGGCGTCGAAGGAGTCGGCGATCGCCGATCCGAAGTGGTACGGAGCGCCGCGCCCGCCGAACGCCAGCCTGCCGTCTGCGGTCCGCTGCCCGTAGATCAGCAGGTTGCGGAAATCGCCGAACGTTGGCCGTTCGGCCAGGCCGATCCGCTCCCACGTCTCTGCGTCGAGCGGGGCTGTGGCGATCATGTGGGAGTAGAGCGGGGCCATGCGTCGTCGATGACCGGGGAGCCGAGCGGTGAAGCCTTCCGTGGCGAGTACCACCACGTCCGCCGTCACCGTCCCGAGTGGCGTGCGAATCGTGCCCTCGCCGATCTCGGTAGCGGGGGTGGCTTCGAAGATCGTCACCCCTCGGCGTTCGACGGCGTCGGCCAGTCCGTGTGTCAGCAGCGCCGGCTGGATGGCGGCGCCGTGCGGTGACCAGGTTCCTCCGAGGGTGTTCGTTGCGTTCATCATCTCACTGGCCTCTTCGGCTGAGAGCAGCCTGAGATGCTCCGGTCCGAGACCGATGGCACGGTGCTCCTCGACGTGGTCGTGAGCGCGCTGCAGGTGGAGAGGGCTCCGGGCGATGTCCAACACGCCGCCCTTCTGGAAGTGGCAGTCGATACTCTCGACCTCGGCGACCCGATGCACCTCGTCGACGGTGCCGTAGAGGGCCCGCATCTGGCGGACGGCCTCGTCCGCGCCGTGGTCATGGGCGAGTGTTGTCACGCCGAGTGGGTACTGGGCATGGCACCATCCACCGTTGCGCCCGGACGCCCCGAATCCGACGTGGGTCTTTTCGACGATCGCGATACGCATCGTCGGGTCGATGCCTGCGAGGTAGTAGGCAGTCCACAGTCCGGTCAGTCCCGCTCCGACGATTGCCACGTCTACGTTCCGGTCTCCGTCGAGTGCCGGTCGTGTCACGGTCGCCTCGACGGCGTCCCACCACAACGGGGTCGTGCGAGCGCCATCCAGGTTCATACGGTGCTCCTTCGTTCGGCCATGCCATTGAGGATTTCGAGGACGACCCGGTTTGCGAGGAAGGCCGTCACCTGGCCGGGCCCGTCGTACGGCGGAGAGACCTCCACGACGTCGGCTCCGACGACAGGCAATTCACGGGCGAGGCGTCTGACTGTGTCGAGAAGCTCGCGCGACAGCAGGCCGCCCGGCTCGGGGGTTCCGGTCCCCGGTGCCATCCCCGGATCGACGACGTCGATGTCGACTGAGATGAACACCCCGTCGCCGGCGTCCGTCGTGCACGCTTCGACGGCGTCGTCGACGACCGCTCCGAGGCCACGGTCGACGATCTCACTCATCATGTAGGTCTTCATCGAGTTGTCGTGCATCCACTCGAGGACGTGTGGCTCGGGCCAGTAGCCCCGTAGCCCGATCTGGACGAATCGATGTCCGGGGACCGCACCGGACTCGACCAACCGACGCATCGGGGTCCCGTGCCCGTGAAGCGCTCCGAACGCCGCCGTTTCGCCGGTGTCGGCGTGGGCGTCGAAATGTACGAGGCCGAACGAGTCGGCTCCCAATGTGCGGGCGAGTCCGACCCCGTTGGCATAGGTCACCGAGTGGTCGCCGCCCAGCACGATCGGAACGGCACCCGCTGCGGCGATTCGAGCGACAGCGTCGGCGATGTTCTCGAGCCCCACCTCGAGGTAGCCGGGCGGGACCTTGACGTCACCCGCATCGACGATCCTCATCACCTCGAACGGGTCGATGCCGGTCGGGAGGTGCGGGCGGCGAGTGTCCGGATCGAGATAGTCGGCCTCCCTGATCGCTTTCGGCCCGAATCGCGCTCCTGCCCGGTAGCTGGCTCCCCAGTCGATCGGTGCGCCGATGATCGCGACGTCGACGCCGTCGAGCGAGTCGAGGTCTACGGAGGGAACGCCACAGAAGGTCGTGAACTGGGCGAACCGCCAGACATCACTCACGGTCGCTCCGGTCTCTCCGGCGCGCGGCTGTGAGCGCCTCCGGGTCGTAGTCCGGGTTGTGCCACACGATGAAGCTGGCGTAGTTGTCGACGGCTTCGTCTCGCATGTAGCCGGCGATCACTCCCCTGGCTTCGAAACCATTGGAGATCTGGAAGGAGAGTGTGGGATCGGTGAGTTCCCCGGCGGCGACCTTTCGCACGTACTCCTCTGCGCTCATGGTGTGCTTGTGCTTCGCGAAGCCCGGGATGACGCCGCCGGCGATGATGCCGGCACGGTTGTATCGGCGCACCACGTCTTTGCGTAGTTCGTAGAGGCGTCTCCCGACCCCCATTCCCCGGTATTCGGGGTGGACGGCGATGTCGGTGCCGTAGTACCACTCGCCATCCGGATCGTGGAACTCTGATCCCGTCGGGCCAACAGCCTCGTCGATGTGGTGCTGGAAGTCGTCGAGGTCGAAGTCGACGAAGACCCCCATGCCGAAGCCGATGACACGCTCACCGTCGAGGACGACGAAGCCGCCCTCGGGGAACTTCTCACACTGCATCTCCACGGTGGCAACTGAGGTGAGGTCGGCAGGATCGGTGGTGGGAAAGCAGATTCGCTCGAGCTCTTCGAGGTCCTCGGCGAATCGAGGAGCAACCTGGACGTAGTCGAGCCCGGGCTGCGCGGTCTTGGCGTGTCCTCCGGTGCTTCTCTGCGCCATCGTGTCTCCGATCGAGTTCGTTCGAGTATGCAGCTCGCGAGTCACTCCGGCAAGCGAATCGACGGTATCGGCCCGATATTTCCATCGAATCGCGCCAGCACGGCTCGCGAAGGCATACAGTTCAGCTGATGCGCGACCTCCGCGAGAAGAACACAAAGGTCCAGTTGGACGACACCGACAAGGCGATCATCGGGCATCTCCAGGACGACGGTCGAATCCCGTATGCGAAACTCGGGCCGGCCGTCGGATTGTCGGCCGCCGCCGTTCGTCAACGGGTGCTCGCACTCATCGAGCACGGAGTGATGCAGATCGTGGCCGTCACCGACCCGATGACGCTCGGTTTCAACGTGCAGTCTCTCGTCGGTGTCACCGTCGTCGGCGATCTCGAACAGGTCGCATCCTCCATCGCAGCGATCGAGGAGACCGACTACGTCGTGATCACGTCGGGTCGCTACGACGTCATGATCGAGGTCGTGTGCGAGGACAACCAGCACCTGCTGCGGCTGCTCAACACGATCCGTGAGGTTCCTGGCGTCGAGTCGGTGGAGGCACTGACCTATCTCAAGCTGATGAAACAGACATACGACTGGGGCACCCGCTGATGCGAACGCGTCCGGTGACGGGCTCGGCCCCCGAGGCGAAAGAAGACCTATGAGCATCATCTCCGACATGGCGAAAGACCACCTCTGGCTGCACTTCGCCGGAGTGGGCGCAACGAGCCCCACCATCATCGAGCGTGGTGACGGCTGCTACGTCTGGGACGAGAGCGGCAAGAAGTACCTCGACGCACTCGCCGGGCTCTTCGTGACCCAGATCGGCCACGCCCGCACCGAACTCGCAAATGCCGCATCGAAGCAGGCAGAGCAGCTGGGCTACTACCCGATCTGGGGGAGTGCGCACCCACCCGCCGCCCAGCTGGCCGCCCGTCTGGCGGAGTTGGCGCCTGGAGACATGGACCGCGTGTTCTTCACCACCGGTGGCTCCGAGGCGGTCGAGTCTGCCTGGAAGATGGCACGGCAGTACTTCCTGCTCAAAGGGGAGCCCGAGCGCCGCAAGGTCGTCGCCAGGCACACGAGCTACCACGGCACCACCCTCGGGGCATTGTCGATCACGGGGATCCCGAAGTACAAAGAGCCATTCGAGCCGCTCCTCGTCAACCAGACGACTCACGTCGCCAACACGAACGCGTTGCACTGCACGATGTGCCAAGGCTCGTGCAACCTCATGTGTGCGGACGAGATCGAGGCGGCGATCCTGAGAGAAGGGCCCGAGACGGTGGCGGCCGTGTACCTCGAGCCCGTCCAGAACTCGGGAGGCTGCTTCGTCCCGCCGGCCGGCTACTGGCAGCGAGTGCGTGAGATCTGCGACCGGCACGGAGTCCTTCTCGTCTCCGACGAGGTCATCTGTGCTTTCGGTCGGTTGGGCTCCTGGTTCGGTGGTCAGAAGTTCGACTACCAGCCGGACATGATCACGTTCGCCAAGGGTGTCACGTCGGGCTATCTGCCCCTCGGCGGGGTCATCACCCGGCCCTTCCTCGCCGATGCCTTCCGGGAAGCCGGCGGATCGTTCCTCCATGGCATCACATTCGGAGGGCACCCGGTGAGCTGTGCGGTCGGGCTCGCCAACCTCGACGTGATGCAATCAGAACGCATCGTTGAACACGTTGCCGACACCGAGGACTACTTCCGGGCAGGTCTCGAGTCGCTGCTCGACATCCCCATCTGCAAGGAGGTCAGGGGCACCGGATTCTTCTACGCGATCGAACTGATGCGTGACCCCGAGTCGATGGTGAAGTTCACCGAGGAAGAGGCCGCCACGCTGGTGGTCGACAACCTCAAGCCGGCGCTCCTGGAGGTCGGACTTCTCGCCCGAGCCGACAACCGCGGCGACGCCATCATGCAGTACTCGCCGCCGTTGATCGCAGGCACCGCAGAGATCGACGAGATCGTCGAGAAGTCCCGCACGGTCCTGACGGACGCCTGTCGAGCTCTCGGCTACTGATCGCTCGGCGGCTCGGAGGTTCGGAAGGCCCGAACGGTTCCGAGGGCGGCGTGCACCGCAAAGGGCTCACTGAGTCCGGTTCTCCGATGCGAACTCGGTCAGTGTGGATCGTGGTTCGCGAGGCCGGGGATGGCGTTGAAGGCATCATCGGCGAGACCCTGTCCGGCCTCCTCGTAGAGATTGCGAGCCACATCGACACCGAGCGCTTCGAGTTCGGCCACCTCTTCGGGATGGCTCGCCACCGCGCCGATTGCGATGTCGGGGAGATACGAGCGAATCCGGCGCACGGCCTCGAGATTCGCCTTGTGGTCGCTCATGGCGAGTAGCGCCAGCTCGATCCCCGGATGCAAACGGACACGCTCCCAGAAGTCGGAGTCGAGCGCATCTCCTCGAATGGCGTTCCGGCCCGCCCGAGTGTGCATCTCGACGACCTCGGCCGTTCGGTCGACGCCGAGGACGACACCCACCTCGTGAACCTCCAGCTCGTCGTACGCGCCCGAGCCGACCCGTCCCATACCGAACACCAGCACCTTGGGATCGCCCGGATCGATGACGGCGTCGTCATCGTGGATCGGCTTGCGTTCGAAGCGAGCGAGGTGGTCGTGTAATCGCTGATAGAGGGAGTATCTCAGCGTGTTCGGCGGCGCTGCGAGCGCGAACGACGCTGCGACGATCACCGCCATCACGACGGCCCACACCGGTTCGAGCAGCCCCTCCTCGACGCCGACTGCGACGACGATCAGACCGAACTCACTGAAGTTCGCCAGCGTGATCGAGGCGTGCCAGGTCGTGCGGGCGCGCAGGCGGAAGCGGGACAACACCGCCATGTATCCGAGGGTCTTGATCGGGAGCATCAGCAGGATCGCTCCCGCCATGAGGAGCGTGGAGAGGTCGGGGAGCCCGCCCAGTCCGATGGACAGGAAGAACCCGATGAGCAGGATGTCCTTGAATCCGAGCAGCGTTGCCGACAGGTCGCTCGCCTTCGGATGATTCGCCAGGGTCAGCCCGACGATGAGGGCTCCGAGATCCGCCTTCAGTCCGACGGCTTCGAAGCTCCCGGCGCCGATCCCGATGGCCAGTACGAGGCCGAAGAGCAGGAACAGTTCCTCGTAACCGGTCTTCGACAGCAGCCAGGCGTACAGCGGCCGCGCGACGATGACCGCCGCGACGACCGGGATCGCCCACCATGAGGGAGTGCTTCCGACGGCGACCAGGAACACGACGGCGAAGATGTCTTGCATGACGAGGATCGCAATTGCAAGACTTCCCGCCAGAGATGATCCTTCACCGAATTGCTCCAGCGCCTTCACTGCGAACACGGTGCTCGAGAACGCCAGGGCGAACCCGATGATCGCCACCTCACCGATGCCGAGACCGTCGACGAGTGGGGCACCCAGCGCGCCCAGACCGGCCAGCAGAAGGCCGAACACCACAGTCGATCCGAGCAGATGGATCGACGTTCCCGCCCACACGACGGGCCTGGCGAGGGCGGACAGTTTCAGCTTGAGGCCGATTCCGAACAGCAGCAGCAGGACGCCGAGGTCGGCGATCGTGTCGATCGCCGGATCCGGCTCGAAACCCACTGCGTGAAGGGCGAATCCGGCGACGAGGTAGCCCACCAGCGGTGGAAGGCGGATCTGTTGGACGGCGAACCCGAGCGCGAACGCGACAGTGAGAGGGATGGCGATCTCGGTCATCAGGCGTGCTCCACGGTGCCACGAATCTAACCGGCAAGGGTGTCGAGTCGATGTGCACCGTGTTTCCGCCACGTGCAGGAGGGCGTGGCCGGACGGCGCGCACGCCTGCCGGAGACGCGCGTTCATCCTCTCCTCCCCGACGTTTCTCGCGATACTCACCTCTGCAGGAGCACAGATGACCTCAACCTTGTTCTCACTTCTCGCCGACGCACTCGTGAGACCCGAGATCGATTCCAATCAGTCGACACGCCGGCTCTGGACCGATCCGCACATCGCCGGGCAGATGTTGGGACTCCACCTGGACCCGGACGGCGACGCCGCCAGCTATCGGCACGAGGTCATCGACCGGGCCGTGGGCTGGATGTATCGCCGTTTCTCGCTCGATCAGGAGAGCAGATACCTGGATCTCGGCTGCGGCCCAGGTCTCTACACGTTCCGTCTGGCGAAGCTCGGTGTTCATGCGGTCGGAATCGACTTCTCCGAGAACTCCCTCCGGCACGCTCGCGCTCGAGCTTCGGAGAGCGGGATAGAGATCGAGTATCGGCACGAGAGCTATCTGGAGACCGAGATCGCAGCGGAGTTCGATCTGATCACCATGATCTCCTGTGATGTCAGCGCGCTTGCTCCGGAGGACCGCTCACGGCTGTTCGAGAAAGTTCGCGGGTGGCTCGCTCCGGACGGGGTCTTCGTGTTCGACTTCCATTCGATCCCCCGCCTCTTGGAAGCACAGGAGGGGCATTACCTGAGCCACTCCCTGGAGGGAGGCTTCTACGCAGAGGGGGAGTACGTCCTGATCGAGAGCCGCTTCGTGTACGGGGCCGAGCAGGTGACCTGCGACCGATACACGGTGGTGCCGAAGAACGGACCTCCCAGGCAATTGTCGCTGTGGCACCGCTATTACTCCCTCGACGACATGACGTCCATCCTCGCCCACTCCGGTATGGACGTCGTCGAGGCGTATGGCAGTGTCGATGGCGCGCCCTTGGCCGAGGCGGCGAGTGACATCACCGTCGTAGCGAAGAAGCTCCCAGAGGCGAGTGACCAGAGGGCATCGGTCACCTGACCCCTGACATCGCCGCACCGTTGGAGGCCCAGGACGAGCGCCTTCTCCGGCACGCTGTCCGTGCTCGAGCGGTCCACTTGCCTGGCAGAATGGCTCGCTGTGTCTACGGCCGTCGTCATCACCGGAACCGGGACTCCTGTCCCGTCCGCAAACCGGGCAGGGCCTGGAGTGCTGGTGACTGTCGGTGATCTCGCGCTGCAGTTCGACGTCGGTCGGTCGACCGTGCAGCGCCTGGCAGGAGTGGACCTGTGGCCGACCGATCTGGATGCGGTGTTCCTCACGCACCACCACAGTGACCATGTGGCCGGTCTCGCCGATCTCGTGTTGACACGATGGATCATGGACCGAGCCGACACCGTGTCCCCGCTACCCATCGTTGCACCCGCCGGGCCCACCGCCCGCTTCGCTGCCCGCGTCCTCGAAGGTTGGGAGGACGACATCGAGGCGCGTCGATCTCACAGCGGCCGTAGCTCTTCGCCGGCCATCGATGTCGTCTCGTTTCGGACGCCGACCGAACCAACCGAGATCTGGTCGTCGGGAAGCGTGCGGGTACTGGCGGCGGGGGTCAGGCACGAGCCGGTGGTTGGCGCAGTCGGCTACCGGATCGAAACCCCCGACGGGGTGGTTGCGATCAGCGGCGACACCCGGGTCTGTGATGAAGTTGCCGCGCTCGCCCACGACGCAGATGTGCTGGTTCACGAGGCGATGCGGTTCGAGGCGATCGAAGTGCTGCCGACGCATCGCCATTTCATCCTGGACTATCACGCAGACACCCGACTGCTCGGTCGGTTCGCAGTCGAGGCCAATGTGGGCACGCTCGTGTTGACCCACCTTCTCCCGGTCCCGGAGACAGGAGCGGAGGTCGCGGCGTTCGCCGAGGATGTCCGTGCAGGAGGATTCGATGGCCGCCTCATCGTCGCCGCCGACCTCGACTCGGTCTCCATCGATCGGACACCTCGCGACCAAGCCCAGGCACCGTAGGCTCCGGCGGCGATGCCCCCGAACCCTGCCGACCGATGAGCCGCCGACAGACGCTGGCGCGTGCGCTCGGGCACGACCCGATGCGCCGCGCGCTGATCACGTATGCGCTGGTGTCCATCATCGAGTTCGCCGTCTACTTCGCGGTGATCCTCGTGGCTTTCGAGGCGGGTGGTGGTGAGCTCGCCGGGTTGGCCGCAGCCGCGCAGCTGGCGCCGGCGGTGTTGGTGCCCGCCCTCATACGGTGGATCGACCGAGGACACGTGGCCCCCATGCGGTTCACCCTGATCTGGTTGTTCATCGGGCTGGCGGCGGGGGCCGTTGCTGTTTCGACCGGTCCGGTGTGGTTGATCATCGGACTCGCCGCTTTCCGGTCCCTCGCCTATTCCCTGGCGAGACCGATCCATCTGGCCGTCATCCCGGTCCATGCCGAACACACAACCGACGCCACCGCTGCGATGGTGGTGACCGGCTGGATCGACGCCATCGGGGCGACGCTCGGCCCGGCCATCGCAGGTGCGATCCTGGCGGTCTCGGACTCGACGACCGTGTTCGCGTCGATGGCCGCGTTGGCGCTGGTCGGCCTCTGGCTCTCACCGCGCACCGGGGAGGTGATCGGGACCGGATCCGGCAGGAGAACGACAACTGTGTTCTCCGTCCGCGGTGCTCGTCCGATGCTGGCCTACAAGACGGCGGCATCGGTGCTGTCGGGCGCAACCGACGTCGTCGTCGTGCTCGTCGCGATCGAACTGCTCGGTCTCGGTGACGATGGCGCCGGCTATCTCGCGTCGCTGATCGGCGTGGGAGAGCTGGTCGGTGCCCTCCTGCTCGTCTCCGTGCTCGGCCGGGTGCGGCTCCGCGGAGTGCTCGGTACTGCCGCCTTCGGCAGGGGGGCATCGGTGTCGCTGCTCGGCATCGCCCCCCAGGCATTTCCGCTACTGGCCCTCGCCGGCGGATTCCGCCCGGTGCATCGGGTCGTTCAGCGGATCATGCTGCAACGCATCACCCCGCCCGATCGGTACATGAGGATGTTCGGGGTGACCGAGGCCTTCGATTCGGGAGGCCAGGCTCTCGGAGCTGCTCTCGTGCCGTTGCTCGTGGCCCTGTTCGGCGTGGAGCCTGCGATCGTGATCTCAGGTGCGCTGCTGCCAGTAGCGTTCGTTGCCCTGAGCCGAGCCTTTCGGGACATCGACAACAGGGCGGTGATCCCCCAGTCCACGATCGACACCCTGCAGGAGGTCCCCGGCTTCGAAGGCCTGTCCGCCGATGTGCTCGAGTATCTGGCCAGGGCGTGCACGCCGGCTCCGTTTGCGGCGGGTGAGCGACTGATCTCTCAGGGTGACGATCGAGCGGATGCGGCCTGGGTGATCTCGAGCGGCGAGGTCGACGTCATCATCGATGGGCGACCGGTGGCAAGGCTCGGCCGTCCAGATCTGGTCGGCGAGATCGCCCTCATCCACCAGCAGCCCCGGATTGCCGACGTCGTCGGCACCGAGGCCGGTGAGGTGTTGCGGATCGACCACGACACGTTCCTCGACGTCGTGGTGGGTGGTCGAGGCGGAGGGGACCACGTCCGGGTGCTCGCCGACCGGCGAGTCGACGAGAACGAGCGCCGTTGAGAGGTCAGTAGGCGCCGCCGAGCTTGGAATGATCCCAGCTGGCGATCTTGATGGGTTCCACGATCACGGCGGTGTTCTTCGCCGCGTACGAGCCGAAAGCGGCTTCGAGCGCCTCGCCTTCCAACTCCACTGGTTCGCCGCCGATCATCTCGTACTTGGCGGCGATCGCACCGTAGATCTCCAACACCGTCGCCCGGTCGTCGATGAGCATGGCAGTTCCCCGAATCATCACGCCCTTCAATTCGTCGTACGTCTCGCCGGACTCCAGGAGAACCGACAGCCTCGGGTTGCGGCGGAGGTTGACGATCTTCTGGGATTTCCGGAATGATCGGAAGGTGATCTTGCCTCCCCTCATCACGTACCACATGGGAGCAAGATGTGGGTAGCCGTCGGCGTCCAACGAGGCGACCTGGAGTGTGTGGCCGGACTGAAGGAACTCGGCCATCTCGGTGTCGGTGAGCGAGATGTCTTTTCGAGCCATGTCGGGACCCTACTCGTGACTGCGTAGCCTGATCTCGATGGGATACACGACCGTCCTGTTCGATCTGGATCACACGCTGCTGGACTCCGACGAGTCCGAGGCGGAGGCGTTCGCCCACACGATGCGCTTCGCCGGGGTGACCGACTACGGGCCGCTGCTCGATACCTACCGACGGATCAACCTGGCGATGTGGGCGCAGGTCGAGGCAGGCACGATGTCGGCCAACGAGGTGCGTGCGAAGCGATTCGAGTCGTTCAACCAACTTGTCGGGATCGATGCCGATCCGGTGGCGATGGGCGACCTCTTCGTCGATGGTCTGGGGAGTTTCGGTGAGCTGTATCCCGGCGCGTTCGAGATGCTGGAAGCGGTCGGCGCGACTGCCGTCCTCGGCTTGGTGACGAATGGCATCTCCGACGTGCAGCGTGCACGGGTCGCCAGGCTCGGCATCGAACGATTCTTCGACGCGATCGTGATCTCGTCGGAGGTCGCGACGGCGAAGCCGGGATCAGCGATCTTCGACATTGCATTCGAGCGCCTCGGACGCCCCGAGCGGTCGTCAGCGGTGATGGTCGGTGACAGTCTCACGTCGGACATGGCGGGCGGATACCGCTACGGCATCGCCACGTGCTGGTACAACCCACGAGGTGACGACCTTGCGGTGGACTTCGAGCTCGACCACGTCATCGCCGAGCTCGGGGACGTTGTCGGTGTCGTGATCCGCTGATCTCGCGGTCGGTCGGGCCTGTGGGCCGGATCGGGGAACCGTCGTCTTGCACTGCATGATCGCCTCGTGCCGGACGGCGTGACCGTCTGGATGTACGTGGACATGCCGCGAGTGGGGTCCTCGGTGGCGTGCCTATGACGCAGGTGGTCGGCAACGTCGCCACACCGGAGAGCGGAGATTGGCACTTCGAGTGGAAGGCGGGTGCCCCGCATTTCCGCACGCCACTGCCGCTGCGCGCCGTCATGACGTCCGTGCACGGAAGCGCGACGCTTTCGGATGGCCCTGGGCCAGATCAGACGACGGTCGCAATCAGCAACCGGCAGTGTCCGGGCATCGCATTGTGGCTCACCCGCGTTCTTGCGCGAGCTGCGAACCCGACGCTGGCAAGCGCGGCCCCGAAGCGGTTCGCCAAGGGAGAGTTCCTCGGCCCGCAGAGCGTCGGCGAGTAGCGGCCTCGGAGCGAACGTCGTCCTTTGCGAACTCGGCGATGTCCCGACAGTTGACATCGCCGACTGGCAAGCCGTGTTCGACGGGGTGACGGAGAGCGAGTTCGTCGAGTCGGGGCTCGAACCCGAACCGATCAGGCGGTGGTCCTGACGGCCCTCCTGGGACACACGATGTGATATCCGTTGGCGAATGTCGCCGAGGCTTTCGAAGTCTCGAACGCGACTGGGGCCGGCTCCACATGGAGCCGGCCCCAGTTGGATTCGGTCGGTTGTCAGCCGGCTCGAACCGGTTGCTGTGATGCGACTTCGGCAACGTCACGCATGCCGAGGCCGATGAGCACGAAGACCACGCCCATCCCGGCCGCCATCGCAGCCACACCGAACGCCACGACCGATGTGAACAGAGACGACTGCAGGAACGCAGACCTCATGGCCAGGTCGCGCAGCGGATCTTCACGATCGAGCTGGGCGTACGTGAGCCCGCCCGTGCTCTCCATCGTGTGATGGTTGATGATGTCGGCTTGGCAGTAGGCGGTGAACGGCCCATCGACCAGGTTTCCGGGCAGGCACGCGTCGTCGGCCGTGATGATCTGCTGGTCGCCGAGCGTGTCGCTCACGACGAACCATGTGGTTGCTCCGCCAATGATCATCAAGATGCCAAGTGCGATCGCACCCATCGATGCCATCTTCCTGTAGTTCATGTGTAGGTCCTCCTGTGGTCCTTGAGCTGAACCATAGGGATCCGAAAGTGGGTGTCCCTAGGGCATTTCGACTCTGCGTGCCGGGACGTGGCCCCTATCGGGCCCACCGCCCCTGCACGAGCCACCTCTGCACGGCGTCATCCGAGAGATAGCGATGCGGAGAAAGCGAGTAGGCCCAGAGACAGGCTTATTCCGTTCCTGATTGAACTCGTTCGGCCAGCGGTGCGTATTGCTTCCCGAGGGCGGCACCGTGCAGTCCATGGAGGGAGAGACATGAGAAACCGATTGACCGTGGCGACTGCCTTCGTCGCCGTGCTGATGCTGATGGCGGCGATCCCCGCTTCTGCAGGTGGCCGACCGCTGAGCGCAGAGCTGTCCGGGGACAACGAGGTCGGGGGAGGGGATCCCAATGGCGGCGGGGCCATGCACCTCACACTCAATCAGGGACAGGGCGAGATCTGTTTCGATCTGGATGTTGCCGACATCGCCAACCCGACGAGAGCGCACATTCATGACGCACCGGCTGGCTCCAATGGTCCGATCGTGGTGACCTTCTTCGACAGTCCGCCTGCCGTGTTCGATGGTTGCGTGGGCGGGGTGGACAAGGATCTGATCAAAGACATCCGTCAGAATCCTCAGGACTACTACATCAACGTACACAACGCCGACTTCCCGGGCGGTGCCGTCCGCGGCCAGCTCTCGAAGTAGCAGACCGCCTCGATCGTCGAGGAGCGCCCCGGTCCAGCCGGGGCGCTCTCTCATGTCCGGTCTCAGCGATCGTTCCACCTGTCGAGGATGTGCCGGCTCGTCATCAGGTCGAGATGGGCGCCGCCCCCGTTCTTGAACAGCGTGATCTCCTCACGGCTCGATCGGGCGAAAGCTCCGGAGTCGAGGTCGTAGAAGTCGGCGGCGATGTCATCGCGGGTGATCACGCCTCGCTCGATCGGATCTCTGATCTCGCCGATGTGTTCGATGGTCGTGTCTCGGCTGTCCACGAAGATCCGCGCCCTTGTGAGCGCAACGTCGTCGGCCTCCCGCATGTCGGGCCGGTAGGCGCCGATCAGATCGAGATGCTGTCCGGG
>CBDTXZ010000014.1:0-32431 GCA_965364515.1 uncultured bacterium | reverse complement strand
ATGCGCCTGACGCGCATGGGGAAGAAGAAATCCCCGTACTACCGAATAGTCGTGATCGACGGGCGCAGACAGCGTGACGGTCGATACATCGATCTCATTGGACGTTACGACCCCCGCGAGGAGCCGTCACTGATCGAGATCGACGAGGAGAAAGCCGTCGACTGGCTGAAGAAGGGTGTGCAGCCGACCGAAGCCGTTGCCAAGCTGCTCGACATCTCTGGTGTCACGTCGAAGTACAAGGTGTCCGCAGGGAAGATCCACACCGTGGCGGCCAAGCCGCCGGTCGAACCCGTCGCCGACGAGCCGAGTGCCGACGAGCCGAGTGCCGACGAGCCGAGTGCCGACGAGCCGACCTCCGAAGAGGCCGAAGCCGACGCCTCCGAGGAGGAATGACAGTGAGCGACAGCGGCAAGATCGTCGAAGACGTCGTGAGCTACATCGTCAAGCAGATCGTCGCCAATCCCGATGAGGTCTCGATCACGATGATCGAGCAGGGACCCGATGAGGTCCTCGCCGAAGTCCGGACCGCAAAGGGAGATCTGGGCAGGGTCATCGGGCGTCGCGGTCGCGTTGCCCGTGCGATTCGCACGGTTGCTCAGGCAGCGGCCGAAGAAGAGGGAGTCACGGCCGGCGTTGAATTCGTCGACTGAACGGATTCTCGCCGGGCTGATCGGCAAGCCCTTTGGCATGCGGGGCCACGTCACCGTGCGTGTCGAGAGTGATGATCCCGATCGGTTCGTACCAGGGGCCCGTTTCCCCGGGCCAGACGGAGCGGACCTCGTAGTCGACGACGTCCGCGAAGCCGACAAGGGGATTCATCTTCGCTTCGCCGGGTACAACACCCGCGACGCGGCCGAGTCGCTCCGCGGGCATCGACTGACCATCTCCGTGTCGCAGCGTCGAGAGTTGGGCGAAGGCGAGTTCTGGCCAGACCAACTCGTCGGGCTGTCCGCGATCTCCGGCGATGGCACCGTGTTGGGTGAAGTCACCGCCCTCGTCGAGGGTCACGCCCAAGACCGGCTTCGGATACGCGCCGCGTCCGGCTCCGAATACGAGGTGCCATTCGTTAGCGACCTCATCCCCGACGTCGATGTCGAGCGGGGAACGGTCACCGTCGCGGCGATCCCCGGCCTCATTGACTGATGAACTCGATCGGCGGCGCATCGCCGATCCTGATCGCGATCGGTCCTGGCTGGAAGTCTCGGATCGTCCACTCGAAGAACGTCCATCGCGTTGGCGAATCCGGAAACGCAAGCGTCCGCTCGAGACCGCGTCCGCTCGTGACGACGTTCGCGCTCACCTCGAGACCGGCACGGCCGTAGCCCTCGATGACCATGGGAGGAGTGGTCGTTGCCGGCTGCAACACGACGACCGCCTCTCCGAACACCGGACTCGACCCTGCAGCGCGGTCGTCGTCTTCGAGTTCGATCACGAGCCGGGCCGGCGCCGTCACTGAACGGACTCGAGCAACGACCCCGTCGGCGAGGTGGATGTCGATGATCAGTGCCTGTGCCGCAGGATCGAACGCGACGTAGGCCGCGTCGAGCAATGCAGTGTCGAAGATCTGGTCCGACAGCGCAGAATCCACGATCTCGGGGCCGAGCTCGATTCTCACGATCCCGGTATGTCGCAGGTACTCGGCGCGGTACGAAGGTGGGTCGACGGCGGGCGCGCCGGGTTCGGTGCGGAAGGCGAGTGTGACGGCGGCACAGTCGCCCGAGTCGCTCCAGTTGAGGCCGGCGAGCGTCTGTGCGTCGCTGTCACCGGCGTCGGAGCGGCCCAAGAATCCGTCCTCGGTGAGCTGCGGACTGGTGCCGAAGCAGCTCCGATCCTCGGGGGTGGAACCGGTCGTATCAGCCGTCGCCTGTGTCGTAGTGGTTACCGGGTTGGGCTCGTCGATCCCTGTGGCCAACGGGATCGGAGTCGTGGCTGCAGTCGGCGCCGTCGGCGACTCGCAGGCGGTCGCTGCCAGGACGATGAGGAGGATCCCGATCAGGCGGAGCATGGTCATCGAGGCTACCGGGCGGTGGGCCGCCGATTCGGCGGGTCCCGTTGCCGGATGCCTGGGAGGCGTATCGTGATCCCGATGGATGCGATCCGCTCGACCTTTGATGCCGGGATCGAGGCGACCTTCGCCAGGATCGCCGCCGGCTCGAGGATCGTCGCGGCCGTCTGGATGGCGATTCTCGGCGTCGTCACGCTCGCCCGCGATGGCGGCGCCGACGGTGCAGTGGTCTTGGGGATGATCGCCATCGGGCTGTTGTGGGCGACGGCGGCGACCGTTGTTGCGTATCCCGACCGGGCGCTGTCACGCGGCATGCTCGCCGTGGATCTGCTCGTCGCCGTGTTGAGTCTGCTCTCGCCGTGGCTCGCCGGGACAGGTGTGTCGTTCTATGGGGGTCTGCCGCTCATCGCAGTGTCGATCGCAGCGCTGCGGGGTCGGTTGGAGGGCTTGATCACAGCAGGCGTGCTCGTGGTGGTGGCCGTCGGCACGATCGTCTCGGACATCTCTTTCCAGCAGATCGTCGGCGAGACGACACTGATCTTCGCCTATCTCGGAGTCGGGATCCTCGTTGCGTGGATCGGGGACGTGCTCCGCCAGTCGGAGGCGCGACTGGTCGAGGCGAACGATGCCATCGCTGAAGCGAGAGCTGCGGCCGCCAGGGCTGCCGAACGTGCGGACATCGGCCGCCATCTCCACGACTCCGTGCTTCAGACGCTTGCGTTGATCCAGCGAGAGGCCAATGACCCGCAGAAGGTGACGATCCAGGCCAGGAGGCAGGAACGGGACTTGCGGGATTGGCTGTTCGGCTCCGGTTCTGCCGAGGCGACTGGCTTCGATGAGGGCCTCCGGCGAGCCGCAGCAGCAGTCGAGGGACGCCACGAGATCACCATCGATGTGGTGGTGGTCGGCGACGGTCCTCCATCGGCAGAGGTTTCCGGTCTGATCGCCGCAGCCGCCGAGGCAATGACGAACGCAGCTCGCCATGGCGGAGTGAAGGAGATCGACGTCTACGGTGAGGCCGTCGAGGGTTCGCTCGTCGTCTATGTTCGAGATCGTGGCTTCGGATTCGATCCGGAGGCCATCCCCGACGATCGCCAGGGTGTGAAGAGCTCGATCGTGGGCCGCATCGCTGCGCTCGGTGGGGAGGCGCTCGTGAAGTCGTCGCCGGAGCGAGGAACCGAGTGGAGATTGACGATGCCGATCGAGAGGACCGAGAGCGATGTCAGATGACGTGATCAGGGTGTTCATCGTCGACGACCACGACCTGTTCAGGGCGGGTGTTCGCGGTGCCTTGCCGCCGGACATCGAAGTGGTCGGTGAGGCGTCGGACACTCAGGCGGCGATCGAGCTCATCGGCGAGCGCACACCCGACGTCGTGCTGTTGGACGTCCACTTGCCAGGTGGTGGCGGACGTGAGGTTGCCGAGGCCTTCAAGGATTCGGAGATCCGTTTCCTGGCGCTGAGCGCCTCCGATGCCTCCGAAGATGTCGTCGCTGTAGTGAGATCGGGGGCCCGCGGCTATGTGACCAAATCGATCTCCGCCGCCGAGCTGGCCGACGCGATCCACCGGGTCGCGTCGGGCGACGCCGTGTTCTCACCCCGACTCGCGGGCTTCGTTCTGGACGCGTTCTCCTCGATCCCGATCGGCGACATCGATCCTGAGCTCGACCAGCTGACCGATCGTGAGCGTGAGGTCCTGCGGCTCATCGCCCGTGGCTACACCTATCGAGAGGCGGGTGAAGAGCTGTTCATATCGATCAAGACGATCGAGTCGCATGTGTCGTCGGTGTTGAGAAAGCTGCATCTGTCCAATCGAAACGAACTCACTCGATGGGCGGCCGAGCGGAAATTGATCTAGATGGCTCGGCTGTGATGAGATCGGTGTGGCGGGTCGCCGTCGCGTGCACTGCTCTCGCGCTGATCGGATGTGTGCCTGTCGACGAGCCGGCCCCGCTCACCGCGGCCGTGTCGCCGTCAACCGAGACGACGGTTCCGGCAAGTTCGGTCCCGGCCGACTCGACGACGACCGAGCCGGAGATCGAGTCGACGACGACCGAGCCGCCGACCACCACCACGACGACGCTACTGCCGTTGCAGGGACTCGGACTGGAGCTCGTGGCGGAAGGCCTTTCGGAGCCGCTCGAATTGGCGACCCGAACGGATGACGATCGCATCTACATCGTCGAGCGCAGCGGACTGGTCTGGGCCGTGGGGAACGGTGGAGTCGCCGAGGAGCCTTTCGCCGACCTGTCGTCGGTGGCGCATCGCGGTTCGATCGAGCAGGGTCTCCTCGGACTCGCCTTTCATCCTTCCGACCCGAACCGCGTCTTCGTCTATCACTCTCGAGCAGACAACGACAACCAACTCGTCGAGTATCGGGTCGTCGACGACCGACTCGATCCTTCATCGGCGTCGGTCGTGCTGGTGGTCGATCGAGAGCCGGACAAGATCAGGCACAACGCCGGACACATCGAGTTCGGGCCCGATGGCCTCTTGTATCTCTCTGTCGGCGATGGTGCCCGAGCCAGTGTCAACGGTCAGGATCCGAACACGATCCTCGGTGCGATCGTGAGGATCGATGTCGATTCCGGGTCGCCCTATTCGATTCCGGAAGACAACCCGTTCGTGTCGGGTGGGGGAGCGCCAGAGGTGTTCGCGTGGGGTCTGCGCAATCCGTGGAGGTTCTCGATCGACGCCGCAACCTCGATCCTCTGGATCGCCGACGTCGGTCAGGACGACTTCGAGGAGCTCAATGCGGCACCGATCGCCGAGCCGGGGAGGAACTTCGGCTGGCCGATCCGGGAGGGCACCACCGACTTCTACGGCGGCACCCCGGAGACACCGCTGACCGAGCCGGCGCTTGCGCTCGGTCATGAAGAGACGCCGGCATGCTCGATCACCGGCGGCCCGGTGTATCGCGGTGAGGCGATTCCCGAGTTCGAAGGCCGTCTCTTCTTCGCCGACTGGTGCTTCGGTTGGGTCAAGAGCGCACTCGTTTCCGGGGAGGTGCTCGATGACGTCCAGGATCACTCCGAAGATCTGTCACTGGCGATGGTCTCGTCCTTCGGTGTCGATCCCGACGGCGAGATCCTCGTCGCCGATTTCGCCACCGGCACCATCCACCGCATCGTCCCGATCCGTTGATCGACGGCACTGGAGGTGTTCCCCACGAAGTGGGGAAAGGTCCCTGCGGTCCGAGGAACGAGGACCGGAGGTAAGGGGCCAACTCCCGCGGAAGCGTGCCATGCGTCCTGGCCTGAGCGTTGGAGTTGGCCCCCTACCCGTGAGGCTCGTTCCTCGCCTCTCGGGTCCCTTCCCCCACTTCGTGGGGGACAGCTCTTGACAAAGTGATGTCATTATGACATCATGACGATGTCAGCTTGATGCAGACGGTGTCGAGCGGGAAGGACAGGATGATGGACCGGGGTATGCAGGCGATGAGCCATTTGCCGAATCATTGGATCCGCGTGAACCGAGCTCTGGCGGGCAATCAGGACGAACTGCGTTCGGAGGAACGACGCATCCGGTGGCGGAGGAGATAGCGGTGCATCTCGAAGGACTACTCGCAGAGATCGAGGGCTCGGTGCGCTCTCAGGTCGCCCTCGCAGGAGGAGACCCGGGCGTGGAGACGGCCGCCAACGCGGTGATGAGCGCCCTGCGGCCTGCCCTCCAGCAGGCGGCGTTCTCGCTCGCAGAACAGGCGGCACTCGAAGTCAATGCGCAACTGGCCGACCATCGGGTCGACGTCGTGCTCTCCGATGGGGAGCCGGTCCTCAAGGTGAGCGAATCGGACTCGCCAGGGCACACGGTCGACGAGGACATGTCCGCCCGCATCACGGTTCGCATCCCGGAGTCGATCAAGGCGCTGGTCGAAGACGCAGCCGACGGTTCAGGAGCTTCGGTCAACCAGTTCGTCGTGGACGCCCTGAGCCGAAAAGTGAGCCAGAAGCAGGGGAAGCGCCGCACCCAGCGGGGGACGATCGACCTGTGAGCGACCGATACGAGTTTGGGATCGATGGCGATGCGCGATTGGTGATCTCGCTGCAGTCCGGTGACGTGGAGATCTACGGGACCGAATCGGGCATCGAGGTCTCCCTGACCGGCAAGACCGGCGGCGTCACCGTCGAACAGTCAGGGAACACGGTTTCGATCACGAGTGAGCGCAAGTCGTCCTTCTTCTCCGCCCCGAGCATTCGTGCCGCCGTCGGTGTTCCCGCCGGCTGCGACCTGGAAGTCTCGGGCGCATCTCTCGACGTCGTGTCGCGACAGCGGATGGGGACGGTCAAGGTGAGAACGGCTTCGGGCGACATTCGACTTGCGGAAGTGTCGGAACTCGACGTCAAGACGGCGTCGGGTGAAGTCCGGTTCGAGGTCGTCCAGGGCTTCTGTGACATCACGGCTGCATCGGGTGACGTCGTCGGAGACGTCGTCAAGGGTGATCTCAAGGCGAACCTGGCCTCGGGCGATGCCAGGATCGGAAGAGTGGATGGTGACGTCGTCGTGAAGAGCGCTTCCGGTGATGCCCATTTCGATCGCATCGGCGGCGACGAGGTGTCTGTGCGTTCGATGTCCGGTGACATCGTGCTCGGCCTTCCTTCAGGGATTCGGCTCGATTTCGATCTGGATGCGTTGAGCGGGGACGTGTTCCTTCCGCCGGCCGCCGGCTCGACACCGGAGGGTTCGGATCACGAGGGCGCCGATGCGAGTGGTGCTCCCAAGCGCCAGGTTCGGGTCTACGCCAGGACCGTGTCGGGAGACATCAAGATCGAGCGCGCCGTCTGACTCAACGCCTCGCGACGTCCAGCGCGGTTCCGTAGGCGATCACGACGACCTCGTTCAGCCTGGTCGTGACGGTCATCCGGATGCCGACGACGGCGGTCGCGCCACTCGTCGACGCATCAGACGAGAGACGGTCGAGCGCGGCGGATTTCGCAACGGCGACGGCACCGGCGAAATCGAGGTCCTCTGAGACCGACGCCGAGCCCTCGGCCGAGACGAGGCCGATCATGTTCCGCATGCGATAGTCGGCACTGAGGGGAACGGTGGTGCGAGCCAGCTCGGGCGTCACCGAGAGAAACAGGTCGGTCGGTTCGGCTGCATCGGCGAGATCGGCGTCGTCGGCCGGTGCCGGGGGAGCGCCGTCGGTGCCCCACTCCGGGAGATGAAACGCTTCTGAGTCGTGATCCTGCACAGCCTGACAATACGCTGCCGAGCGATGCGGATCTCGATCATCACCATCTTCCCCGACTACTTCGATTCACCCTTGCGGCTCGGGATCACCGGCCGGGCCATCGAACGCGGGCTGGTCTCCGTCCAACCGATCGATCTCCGAACCTGGGGCAAGGGCGTCCACCGTCAGGTGGATGACAGTCCGTTCGGCGGAGGCCCCGGCATGGTGCTCATGCCCGAACCTCTCGCAGAAGCCCTCGACACGGTCGAGGGGGCGCACCGGGTGCTCCTCACGCCGGGAGGTGCTCCACTCGGTCAGGATCATCTGGATCGGTGGGCCCGGCTGGATCACGTGGCGCTGGTGTGCGGGCGATACGAGGGCGTGGACGAGCGGATCGCCGAGCACATGATCGACGAGGAGGTCTCGCTCGGCGACTACGTGATCGCAGGCGGCGAGGCGGCGGCACTCGTGATCGTCGAAGGTGTCGTGCGGCTCATTCCCGACGTCGTTGGAAACGCCGAGTCGATCGAACGCGAATCCTTCCGCGAGGGCACCATCGAAGAGCCGCACTACACCCGGCCTGCGGTCTTCAGGGGCTGGGAGGTTCCCGAGGTGCTCCGCTCCGGTGATCACGGGCGGATCGCAGAGTGGCGGCGCAAACAGCGCGACCAGCGGACGGCGGATCGGCGCCCGGATCTGGAAGCCGACCGCTAGAGCGGTCAGTCGTCCCGAAGAATGAGGCACGAGTCGCCGAACTCATGTGATCGGTATCCCAACTCGTGAGCGACCCGGTACGCCCCGGACACGATCTCGGTGCCGGCGAACGCCTCGAGCAGGTCGAGATGAGAGGCTTCGGGCGGGTGCCATCCCGTGACGAGCCCCGTGATCGTGCTGGTCGGGCGATCACGAGACAGAACGAGGTCGGTCCATCCGCTCATCGGGACCACCGATCCCCGAACGGTCGCGGACTCGACCGCCCTGGCCGATGTCGTTCCGACCGCGATCACCCTGCTGCCACGCGCGACGGCACCATTGATCTGCGCCGCCGCAGCCGCCTCGACCTCCAATCGCTCGGGCCGTGGGCGCTCGTGGCTCTCGAGAGAGGAAACGCCGGTGTGGAGCGTGACGGCCACGATCTCGACTCCGCGTCGCCGAAGGTCGTCGATCAGCCGGCTGGTGAACGGTCGCGCTGCGCTGGGCATCTCGGCGCTGGAGAAGTGCCGGCGGCGCACTTCGAAGGCGGTTCGGTATGAATCGAGCGGCCAGGCGTGAGGCACGTACGAGTATCGAATCGGCCTCCCGTGCCTGCGGATCTCCGTGGTGAGGTCTCTCGTGCCTCGCCACTCCGCTTCCCACAGTCGCACGCCTTCGGGGGTGCTCTCGACGGGATCGAGGAGCGTCAGGGACCCGTCCACAAACGAGATGCGATCGCACCGGTCGGCGGTGGTGATCGGCCCGCTTCGGTCCCGTTCTCTCAGCTCGACGATCCAGCCGCCCGCGGGTGCCGGCCCCGACACGTGCACGTCGATGGTCGACTCGTCGAGCCGACCCGTGAGAGCGGCCGGCTCGGTGGCAGACGTGTTGACCACCAGGACGTCTCCTGGGTCGAGGTGTTCGCCGAGGCGATGGAACCGGGTGTCGAAGGTGCGGTGGCCGTCCGCTACGAGAAGCGAGATGTCGTCCCGTTCACGGCCGGTCGACTCGATTGGCGCGATGGCGGGGGCGAGTTTTGCGCGATCGGTGGCGGCGATCATCCGATCACCGGCAGGCTCGCGAGCTCGGACTCGGTGTACCTGCCGGACGGAGGACGTTCCGTGACCAGCCGCATGAGACTCGGGACCACCGCTGCCGGCGACGGGCGGTCTGAGATGTCCTCGCCCGGGAAAGCGGCCTGGTGCATGTCGGTCCGCATGTCCCCCGGATCGAACGCGTAGACGGCAAGGCGTGGATGCTCGATTGCGAGGATGTTCGACAGTTGATCGAGGGCAGCTTTCGACGCTCCATATCCACCCCACCCGCCATACGCCTCGACGGCTGCGTCGGAGCTGATGTTCACGACCACGCCGCCTGCGCGCTCCAGTGCAGCGGCGGACAGGCGGAACAGTTGAAGCGGGGCGACGGCGTTCGTGTGAAGGAGCTCTTCGAATGCGTCCGTGTCCAGATCCGTCAGCCGGGGGAGGGGCGTGGGGCCCAGGGAGCTGGCGTTGTTCACCAGCAAGTCGAGTTCGCGGTCTCCAACTGCCTGCACCAGTTCCGAGCGGTGATGGGGGTCACCAACATCACCGGTGATGCCGAACGCCTCGCCGCGGTGGCCGGCGCTGCGAAGTTCGTCGAGTGTTCCGGCGACGTCCCGCTCGCGACGGGCGTCGAAGACGACGGTCCATCCCGAGGCGACGAGATGCTCGGTGAGTCGGCGCCCCAGCCCTCTGGTGCCACCGGTGATGATTGCGGTCTGCATGTTGCCTTCTCCATGTCGTTTCCGATAACGTACAAGTTGAAGTCAACTTCAAGTCAAGGGAGTGATCTGGATTTCACAGGGGCTCTTTGGACTTCGCAGACCTCTTCGGATTTCCGGAGGGCTTTCCCGAACGCAGCCATTGCCGGATCTTCGGGAACGCTTCCCGGATCACAAACGACAGGGGATCACAGATGACAACCGATCGACTCACCGTCAGCGAGACCGCCGCTCGGAGCGGCTTCTCGGCGTCCGCGCTGAGGTACTACGAGCGGGAAGGTCTCATCTCGGCCGACCGCACGAGCGGCGGCCAGCGCAGATTTCACAGAGCGGAGCTGCGCAGACTCGCATTCATCGCCGCGGCAAGGCATGTGGGTCTGAGTCTCGACGAGATCAGGCGTGCGCTGGCAACACTTCCGAAGCGACGTTCACCAACGAACGACGACTGGAAGAGGATCTCCGCCGGCTGGCGTGACCGTCTCGACCGCGAGATCGCTGCGCTCGAGCAGTTGCGTGACGGGCTCGACGGCTGCATCGGTTGTGGCTGCCTCAGTCTGGACGGTTGCCGGCTCTCGAACCCGAATGACACCGTTGCACCACGCGGACCGGGAGCGGTCTATCTCTCAGAGGTGCTTCGCCCGGCCGATGGTGCTCAGTGACGGGTTTGGACGACTGTTCCCGGCTGGTGTTATGATTCCAGACTCCGGGCGGCCGCCCGATCTCCCGAGGAGTTTTCAATGAACAATCTCGACATGCTCGAAAGCGCCCATCTGCGCGACGACGTCCCCGACTTCCGAACCGGCGACACCGTGAAGGTCCACGTGCGCGTGGTCGAAGGTGGCAGGGAGCGCGTCCAGATCTTCGAAGGCGTCGTGATCGCCCGAAACGGCGAAGGCACCAGAGCGTCCTTCACGGTGCGCAAGGTCAGCTTCGGCGTCGGTGTCGAGCGAGTCTTCCCCGTTCACGCTCCGATCGTTCAGAAGATCGAAGTCGCCCGTCGCGGCGACGTTCGCCGCTCGAAGCTGTACTACCTTCGTGAGCGGTCCGGCAAGTCGGCCCGCATCAAGGAAAAGCGCGACTGAGCGTTGGACCGAATCACCGACACCGACGAGACGACCGGAAGCGACCCGCAGGACGAGCCAGAGAAGGACTCGGGCGGGTCGTTTCTCTACGAGCTACCAGGGCTGCTGCTTGCTGCGCTCGTCGTCGCGGTCCTCATCAAGACGTTCATCGTCCAGCCCTTCTACATCCCGTCGGGTTCGATGATCCCGACCCTCGAGGTCGACGACCGGGTGATGGTGTCGAAGGTGAACGGTCTCTTCGGTGAGATCGAGCGAGGCGAGATCCTCGTGTTCGAAAACCCCTACCGGGTCGAGGAGGACGAGTCGGTCCCCGAAGCGGTGGTTCGCTCCGTCCTCGAAGCGCTCGGCATCCGGACCTCGCCCTACGACGATCTCGTCAAGCGGGTCATCGCTCTCGAGGGAGAAGAGGTCGAGATCATCGACAACCAGGTCTACGTCGACGGCTTTGCGATCGACGAGCCATACCTCCAGCCTGGCACCATGATGCCCGACTTCGGCCCTCAGGTGATCCCCGAAGACCATGTGTTCATGATGGGAGACAACCGCAACTCGTCGTCGGACGGTCGTGTGTTCGGTCCGATTCCCGTCGACGACGTGATCGGTGAGGCCGTCCTTCGGATCTGGCCGCTCGATCGACTCGGCGGCATCTGACCGACGGCTTCCGCCGGCGTCCGCCGTGCGCTGAGCCGCTCTGAGCCGCTCTGAGCCATGGCTCTCGAATCTGTCAGGGCGGGGGGATAGACATGGCACATGGACGGGCTGCGGAGTGAAGTCGGTGCGGTGGGTGAAGAGATCGCCGCAGCATTTCTCGAGCGGAACGGTGTCACGGTGGAACGGCGCAACGTGCGCGTCGGAAGGGGCGAGATCGATCTGATCGGACGATGCAGCGGCAGCCGCCTGCTCGTGGAGGTCCGGACACGTAGGACCGATATGCCCCCGATCGAAGCCTTTGATCATGCCAAACGTCGGCGGCTCCTGGTTCTGTCTCGGGAAATCGGCATCGGGCGTGTCGATTTGGTTGCGGTGGCGCTCGGTGAGCGCTTCGTCACGCTCCACTGGATCCCGTATGCACTCTGACTTGAACACCCGAGCCTTTACCGTGGCCTCCATGGGATTCAATCCATTCCGCCCTCAGTCCAAGACGGCGTTCGACATCGCCATGGTGGTCATCGCGTTGGCTGCCACGATCGCAGTGATCGTCTGGGCGATCGTCGCCTGAGGATGGACGACGTCACCGTCTCTCCGATCCAGCCCTACGCGGCCAGAAAGACCTATCTGTGTCCAGGATGCGATGGAACGATCCCGCCCGGCACCTTTCATCTGGTCGTGGTACCGGATCATGCTCCGGATCTCCGCCGTCACTGGCACCACGGCTGTTGGAACAAGGATCTCCGTCGTCGGTTCGGAACCGACGCCTCGTTCCCCTGAGTGTCAACCCGCCAGGAAACCCCACGACGGGTTCTCGATCTCGATCCTCCCGAGCTCTCGGCGTTCACCATCGCCCACGTCCACTGCCAGATCTGTTGCCTGGAGCGTGAGCGGACCTCCCTCGAACGGCCGGGGTGGTTCTCCGACGATCCGCAGCGAACCCGACACCACCGGGAGCACCCGAACCTGTCGCGGCTCGGGTTCATCGGGTTCGACCACGTCGTCGCACCAGTTGGCGTAGAGATCTCGGCCGTCGATGAGTTCGACGCGCCAGTCCGCATCCGGAAGGGTGGCGGACTCGCTCGGAGTGCCCTCGCCCTCGTAGGCGAATCGGAGCGCGGTCGTCTGCTCCGGGTTGCCCACCCAGAAGCCGAAGCCGCATCCGTAGGTCTCCGAGAGCGTGTCGAGGTCGGCGACATCGCCGACCCCTGAGGTCGTGCCGCACGCCGAGAGGAGCAGCGCAACGAGGACGAAGAGAGTTCTGTTCATGGCGTTCAGACGCTCGCCGGAAGGCCGCAGGTTCCCGGTCAACGGCCCTCGAACTCGGCGTCCCGCTTCTCCAGGAAGGCGGCGACGCCTTCGTCGGCGTCATCCGTCGCGATGCAGATCGCCTGGCTCTGCCCCTCGAGGTCCAGGGCCTCGGCGAACGACTGATCCCATGCGTGGTTCAGGCCCTGCTTGGCGAACATCTGGGCGATCGGTGCCTGAACTGCGAAGCTCTGTGCAAGCTCGGCCGCGCGATCCATGAGCCCGTCCGGCGTGGTGAGCTCGATGCACAGGCCGATGTCGCGGGCCTCGTGCGCCTCCACGATCCGCCCGCTGAGTGCAAGTTCCTTCGCCCGCTGCATTCCCACCACTCGGGGCAACAGCCAGCTTCCTCCGAAGTCGAGTGTCAGTCCTCGTCTCACGAAGATCTCCGAGAAGCGTGCACGCGATGACGCCAGCACGACGTCACATCCCAGAGCGAGGTTGAGTCCGGCCCCAACCGCAACCCCGTCGACGGCTGCGATTGTCGGCTTGGTGAGCCGGTGAAGGCGAAGCGCGGCGTCGCCGACCGTCTTCATCCTGCTCCGGCTCTGAGCTACGCCGGCACCGTGCGAGAGATTGCGATCGAGATCGATTCCGGCGCTGAACTCACCATTGGCGCCGGTGACGATCAGCACGCGTTGGTTCGACGCCTCGAAGTCGTCGAACTGCCGTGCGAGGTCGGCGAAACCTTCGGCGGGGATGGCATTCTTTCGTTCCGGGCGGTCCATGGTCAGGATCCGAACTCGGTCACGATCTTCGACGGTCAGCCAGCTCATGACGTCGAAGCTAGCTGGAGCGTGAGGCACCGTGCGGCGTCGCCGCCGAGCCGTGCAATGTGCCCAGCCCGGGTCGAGTCCCGCAGTTCCCCACGCTCCGTTGAAGACCCCGGAAGGGACAGACGTGGAAGTGGCAGTCGGCGGGATGGCTGAGTTGGGAGTCGTGATTGCGATTCTGCTCGCCACCAGGAGGAGGCCAGGGAGGCGCTACGACGCGAAGCCGCCGACGTCGGGCGAGGCAATGCGAGACGACTGGGGCTCCGGCCATCTGTGACCGTCGAGTCCCGAACGAGCCCCTGATCGGCTGAATCTCGCCGAGCCCCACGTGGACCGTCAGGAGTCGACACCCAGAGAGCCCTGCCTGACCGGCTTCCCTTCAGGGCTCGGTGTTTCTGTCACGGAGACCTCGTACGTTCGCTTCATGATCTCGAAAGTCAGCTCTGCGGTTCTCGTCGGTGTCGAGCCGAGGGAGGTCTCGGTCGAGGCTCGTGCGGGAGGTTCGAAGGAGGGATTCAGCCTCGCTGGGTTGCCCGATGCCTCCGTGCGTGAGGCAAAGCACCGGGTCAGATCCGCTCTGGCCCAGGCGGGAACGAACGCCTCGCAGACGATCGTCGTCCATCTCGGGCCGGCGGCGCTCCCCAAGCGCGGATCGGCCTTCGATCTGCCCATCGCACTGGCCGTGTTGGGTGCCCTGGACCGAAACGCCGCAGTTCCGCCAATCGTGGCCGCCGGCGAGCTCGCGATGGACGGTGCAGTGCTCCCCACGAACGGGGGGCTTGCAGCGGCCCTCGTCGCACGGGACCTCGGAGTGCCCTGTCTGTTGCACCCTGAGATGGCCGCCCAGGCGGCGTGCGTGTCCGGGGTGGAACTCCGACCGGTGCGAACCCTGGTCGAAGCCCACGGAGTGGCTCTCGGCCGCGCCACAGCTCCGCAAGTGTCGGATTCGGTCGTCGGGGCCGAGGAGGTGTTCGACATGAGCGACGTTCGTGGACAGGCCTATGCGAGACGGGCGCTCGAGATCGCCGCGGCCGGCGGCCACCACGTGCTGCTGAATGGGCCACCGGGGTGCGGGAAGACGATGCTCGCTCGCAGGCTGCCCGGTCTGCTTCCGCCCCTGTCGGAGTCCGAGGCGCTCGACGTGGCCTGTGTGTGGTCGGCCGCAGACCGATGGCGTCCTCCCGGGTCACCGCCACCTTTCCGAGCGCCCCATCACTCGGCGTCGGTCGCAGCGGTGCTCGGTGGCGGCAGCGGGATTCCCATACCGGGCGAGCTCTCGCTCGCTCACGGTGGGGTGCTGTTTCTCGACGAGCTCGGCGAGTATCCGTCGAACCTGCTCGACTCGTTCCGGCAGCCGATCGAGCAAGGCGCCATCACGATCTCCCGCAAGGGCGCGACGGTCACCTATCCGGCAGGCTGCCAGGTCGTCGCCGCAACGAATCCGTGTCCGTGCGGTTTCCTCGGGGATCGGATCAAGCAGTGCAGATGCGGCGAAGCGGAGGTGGCGAAGTACCGCCGGCGACTCTCTGGACCATTGCTCGACCGGTTCGACCTGCGGGTGACCATGTCCCGACCCGAGCAGCTCGACGGTCCTCCGGGTGAGCCATCGGAGGCGATTCGCACACGTGTGATGGCTGCACGTGAGGTCCAGCGTATGCGCGGCCGGCTCAATCGTGACCTGCCGGGATCGGTGCTCGACGAGTTGTCAGTTTCGGATCAGGCTCAGCGGATGCTTCGGGTGGCGGTCGATCGAGGCATCGTCACCGGACGCGGATACGACCGCTCCCGGCGGGTGGCGCGGACGATCGCGGACCTCGCCGGCTCCGACACCGTGCAGGCCGATCATGTCGCCGAAGCGATGTCGCTCAGGGGGGACGCGGCGTGAACCCCGATCTCATCCGGCTGGCGCACACCGGTGCCAACCCGGACATGATTCGGCGGCTGGTGGCCGAATCGGGGTTGGCGGGCGCAGTGCGCCGGCTTCGCACGTCGTCGAAGACGTCGCCGCTTGTCAGGGAGGCGCTCGACATCGCGGTCGAGACCAGGCTCGAGCGACTCGCAGCGATCGGTGTCGACCTGGTCGTCCCAGACGACGACCGGTACCCGCCCTCGCTGATCGAGCTGCCCGATCGCCCGCTGTGGCTGTTCTGCAGGGGCGTGGTCGGCCCGGACCCCGGGGTGGCGGTGGTCGGCTCGCGCCGCGCCACGCGCTACGGGATCGAAGTCGCTCGAACCGTCGGAGCGCGGATCGCGCAGGCGGGTTGGACGGTGGTCAGTGGTCTCGCAGCGGGAGTGGACACGGCCGCACACGCCGGGGCCATCGATGTGCCAGGCTCGACGGTCGCCGTGCTCGGGTCGGGAATCGACGTGTGGTATCCACGACGCAACCGAGCCCTGGGCGAGCAGATTCTCGCCGGCGGCGGAGCGGTGATATCCGAGTTCCCACCGGGCACGACGCCCGAGCCGTGGCGATTCCCTGCGCGGAACCGCATCATCTCGGGGCTCGCCGGTGTGGTGATCGTCGTCGAAGCGGCAGCGCGAAGCGGAGCGCTGATCACAGCACGGCTGGCGGTGGAACACGGCCGGACGGTGATGGCGGTTCCCGGAGACCTCTCACGCGAGACATCCATCGGCTCGAACCTCCTCATCAGGGACGGGGCGTATCCGCTGACCGAGCTCGGCGCCCTGATCGAGGAGCTGGAGCTCGAGCTCGGCCCTGCTCCGGCGGTGTCTCAGCGCCCCGTCGGCGAGAGCGCGGGACTGCTCGCCCACCTCGGACCCGTCTCGGTGCCCATCGACGATCTGGCCGCCGCCGCCGGTATCCGCGTCGACCGACTGCTGGTGCAACTCACCGAGTTGGAGCTGCTGGGGAAGGTCGTCGTCGAGGGCGGCACGGTGCGGCCGACCTAGCAGCCGATTCCACCACGGTCACCGGTACACCGGCACAGGTCTCGTAGCATCGGGGTGTGGCAACCATTCCCGCAGCCCCAGAGTGGGCGCAGCAACAATTGGATCTCTTCCTCGGCCAGCACCTCCGTGTTCGTGGCTTGTCCGAGCACACGTTCGACGCGTACCGGCGAGACCTCTCGGCCTTTCTGGACTTCTGCGACCGGTTGGGACTCGACAGGCTGGATGCGATCGATCGGCGGGTCGTGCGGCGATGGGTGGCGAATCTCGACACGAGGGGCTACGCCAGGACGTCGATGGCGAGAAAGGTCTCGACCGTTCGCAGCTTCTTCGACTTCTGTGTGAAGCGAGAGATCCTGAGCAGCAACCCCGCCGTCGGGGTCAACACGGCCAGGCCGGCGCGGCCGCTTCCGCACGCTCTGCCGTCGCGGGCAGTCGGCGCAGCCTTCGAATCGGTCGACGGTGACGATCCCGTCTCGCTGCGGGATCGGGCGCTCCTCGAGTTGTTGTACTCCACCGGGATGCGGGTGTCCGAGGTCGCAGGGCTCACGAAGGCCGACATCGCCGGCGATCTCATCACGATCACCGGGAAAGGCGATCGACAGCGGGTCGTTCCGGTTGGAAGGCCGGCTCGCAGGGCACTCGATCGGTGGCTTTCCGATGGGCGCCCGGCGCTGGTTCGCGATGGCGCAGGGGGGGCGCTCTTCGTCGGAGTTCGTGGAGGTGCGCTGGATACACGCGGCATTCGACGTATTCTCGATCACCGTATGGCCAGTTTCCCCCACGCGCTGCGACATTCGTTCGCGACACACCTCCTCGAGGGAGGCGCCGATCTCCGCACGGTCCAGGAACTCCTGGGTCACGTTGATCTCTCAACCACCCAGATTTACACTTCGGTCACCCGAGATCACCTACGAGCCACCTACGAGCGGAGCCACCCGCGTGCCTGACAACACCGCCGACGACATCGCTCCGCTCTGGACCGAGTACAAGGCGAACGGTGGCCAGGATCTTCGAGATCGCCTCATCGTCCACTACTCACCGCTGGTGAAGTTCGTCGCAGGCCGGGTCGGCGCGGGATTGCCGAGAAGTGTCGATCACGCCGACCTCGTCTCCTACGGGATCTTCGGACTCATCGATGCGATCGAGAAGTTCGAGCCCGAACGCGGCTTCAAGTTCGAGACCTACGCGATCAACCGGATCAAGGGTGCGATTCTCGATGAGCTCCGCGCCCTGGATTGGGTTCCTCGGTCGGTGCGGTCACGCGCCCGGGAGATCGAACGTTCACTCGCAGAGCTCGAGCACCGCGAGCAGCGCTCGGTGTCCGACGACGAGCTCGCAGACCACATGGGCAAGGATCTCGACAACCTGCGTGGCGACCTCGCAGAGATCTCGACGCTCGGGCTGGTCGCGCTCGACGAGGTGCTCGGTCCCGAGTCGAGCAGTTCGCTGAGCGACATGATCTCGGATCGGAGCGGTCTCAGCCCCGAAGCCGCTTTCCAGAAGGAGGAGACTCGTCGTCTTCTCGCCGATGCGATCAATCGTCTCCCCGAACGTGAACGGCTCGTCCTGACGCTCTATTACTTCGAGGGATTGACGTTGGCGGAGATCGGCGACGTCCTCTCCGTCACCGAGTCCAGGGTGTGTCAGATCCACGCCAAGTCGGTGATGTCCCTCCGAAACCGCCTCTCAGGTCCGGTGTACTGAGCCTCGTTCCTCGGGCGGCATGCGGTCTGCGTCATGCGCCCTGCGCAGGTGCAGCGCATACCGCATACCGCAAGGCGCACCGCGGTTCTGTCGATTGGCGGTGAACCCGTTGGCTCACGTAAACTCACACCCATCACGCACGCCTCGTGCATTCCGTCTGGTCGGGTGACTCAACCCGAGAACAGGAATGGCTCGCACGCGAGATGACCGGAGCACCGGTCCAGGGGCGGAGGAAACAACCAGAGAAAGGACTTCACGTGGCAGTCACGATGAAGCAACTGCTGGAGGCCGGTGTCCACTTCGGACATCAGACCCGGCGGTGGAATCCCAAGATGGATCCGTTCATCTATGGGGAGCGCAACGGCATCCACATCATCGATCTTCGTCAGACGCTCGATCAGGTGAATGGAGCAGCCGAGTACGTCAAGAACCTCGTCGCCAATGGCGGGACCATCCTGTTCGTCGGGACGAAGAAGCAGGCGCAGCAACCGGTGGAGGATGCAGCAGCGCGCGCAGGCATGCCGTTCGTCAACTACCGGTGGCTCGGCGGGATGCTCACGAACTGGACGACCATTCAGAAGCGCATCTTCTACATGAAGGAGCTGGAACGAATGGAAGCGTCGGGCGAGATGAATCTGCGCCCGAAGAAGGAGCGTCTCAAGCTGCGCCGCGAGCTCGAGAAGCTCCAACAGAACCTCGGGGGCCTTCGCGATCTGAAGAGGACGCCCGAGGCGATGTTCATCGTCGACGTGAACACCGAGCACACCGCCGTCAAGGAGGCAACGCGACTCGGCATCAAACTGATCGCGCTCGTCGACTCGAACTGCGATCCTGATGCCGTGGACGTCGTCATTCCCGGGAACGACGATGCGATCCGCTCGGCCGAGGTCATCGCCATGGCGCTCGCGGACGCCGCCCGCGAGGGCAAGGAGCTCGCCGGCGCCAAGAAGGTCGACAAGAACGAGGCAGAGGGCTGAGATGGCAGAGATCAGCGCAAAAGACGTACAGAAACTTCGCCAGGCGGCGGGCGTCGGAATGATGGACGCCAAGAAGGCGCTCACCGACGCCGATGGAGACTTCGACAAGGCTTCGGAGCTGTTGCGCGAGCGCGGGCTGGCCAAGGTCGCCAAGCGTGCCGACCGTGAAGCGAACGAGGGGACCGTCGGGTCATACCTCCATGTCCAGAACGACCATGTCGTGATGGGTGTGCTGGTCGAGCTCGTCTGCGAGACGGACTTCGTGGCGAAGAGCCCCGAGTTCAATGACGTGGCCACCGACATCGCCATGCACGTCTCGTGGTCGAATCCGCTGGCGGTCACCCGCGACGACCTCGACGAGGACGTCGTCGCCAAGGAACGGGAACTCATCGAGCGCGAAGCCAAGGCTTCGGGCAAGCCCGAAGCCGCGATCCCCAAGATCGTCGAGGGCCGAATCGAGAAGTTCATCACGGAGCAGGTGCTCACAGAGCAGCAATTCGTCAACGCTCAGAAGTTCGAGGGCACCGTCGGCGACATGGTCACTGCACTGGCCACCAAGATGGGGGAGAACATCTCCATCGGCCGTGTCACCCGCATCGCAGTCGGCGAGTGAGCATTCTCGACGCATCGATTTCAGTATTGACGGGGAGCGAAAGATGACCGCTCCCCGTCGAGTGCTCCTCAAGCTCTCGGGTGAGGCGTTCGCCGACCCCGACAAGGGCTACGGCATCGACCCGGTCACCGTCGAGCGCGTTGCCCGCGAGATCGCTGAGGCACACGGGACCGGGGTGCAGCTCGCCATCGTCGTCGGCGGCGGAAACATCTTTCGCGGAGTGTCCCAGGCCGCCAAGGGCATGGACCCCGCAAGCGCCGACTACATGGGCATGCTCGCCACGGTGATCAACGCGTTGGCGGTTCGCGATGCGCTCGAGAAGGCAGGTGTGCCGACCCGGGTTCAGTCTGCGATCACGATGCAGCAGCTCGCCGAGCCCTACATCCGGCTGCGGGCGATCAGGCACCTGGAAAAGGGTCGGATCGTCATCTTTGCCGCAGGTACCGGCAATCCGTTCTTCACCACCGACACCACCGCAGCCCTTCGGGCGGTCGAGATCGGTGCAGAGATCCTGCTCAAGGCCTCCAAGGTGGACGGGATCTACGACGCCGATCCCAAGACGAACCCCGATGCGGTCCGCTTCACCGAACTCGACTACATGGAGTTCCTGTCGCTTGGACTCCGGGTCATGGACTCGACCGCCATTACGATGTGCCGCGAGCACGGCGTTCCGATCGGAGTCTTCGACATGACAGAGCCCGGGAACATCCTCAAGGCTGTCAGCGAGGGCTCAGTCGGTACGATCGTCCACTGAGACCTTTGGCGGGTTGCCGCCAACGGCGGTGAGGAGCGACATGATTGAAGAATTTCTCGACGACGCGAAGCATCGCATGGACCAGGCCGTCGACAAGGTCTCGTCCGACTTCACGACGGTTCGCACCGGTCGTGCCAATCCCCAGATCCTCAACCGCGTGGTCGTCGAGTACTACGGCACGCCGACGCCACTCCAACAGCTCGCCACGATGTCGGTGCCCGAGCCGCGACTCCTCGTCGTCCAACCGTTCGACAAGAGCACGATCAACGACGTCGAGAACGCCATTCGGAACTCGGACCTCGGGCTCAACCCCTCGAACGACGGCAACCTGGTCCGAATCTCCTTTCCGACGCTCACCGAGGAGCGGCGTCGAGAACTGACGAAGCTGGTTCACGCCATGGCCGAGGACGGCAAGATCGCCGTGCGCAACATCCGGCGGTCCACCAAGTCTGATCTCGAGGAGCTCCACGGAGAGATCTCAGACGACGACATCCGGCGCGCCGAGAAGGAACTGCAGGAGATCACCGACCACCACACCGATCGCATCGATGAGCTTCTCGCCGTCAAGGAAGCCGAATTGATGGAGGTCTGACGTGGCGGACGAGTCGAGCCCGGACCAACCGGTCTCCCGTCCGTGGGAGGCGGAGGACGCCGAATCGTCTGTAGAGCTCCCGCCCGAGGACGCCATCGACGAGAGTCTGTCGGCGCTCGAATCCGGCCCGACCGTCCTCGATGACTTCACCGATGAGGACTACCTCAGCGCCACCACCCAGGAGTATCGCGGTCTGGCAGAGTCGGTCGCAGAGGCCGACACTCAGGAGTTCCAGCGCCAGGCGGTCGCTGCGGCCATCCCGGGAGTCGGGACCGGTCTGATCGGCTTCGAGGACGTCACCGGTGAGCGTGGCGTGTCAGAGGAGGACGTCGAGAGCGACGAACAACGCCGAACGACCGACCTGACGATCCGAGTCGTCTCTGCGGTGGTTCTCGCGGGCGTCTTCATCGCCACGCTCTTCCTCGGTGGGGGGTGGTTCACCGGTTTCGTCCTCATTGCGATGGTGGTGGCTCTCGGTGAGTTCTACGCCTCCGTGCGGGGCGTCGGCTACAACCCTCTGGCGTTGTTCGGGCTGATCGGCGTGATCGGCGGCGCGATCGCCGCCGACGTCTACGGAATCACCGGGCTCTACGGCTGGGTCGTGGTGACGATCGGTGCGATCGCCTTCTTCTTCAGCATGGCCCAGCGGCGAAATCCGCTCGACGACGCCGGAGTCACGGTGATGGGGCTGGTGTGGATATCGCTTCTCGGATATGCCGTGGTCATCGGCCGGAGCGAATTCGCAGTCCCGGTGATCCTGCTCACTGTGCTGGGCACGGCCGGCTTCGACATCGGTGCCTATTTCGTGGGCAAGACGTTCGGAAAGCGCCAGCTCGCCCCGTCCGTGTCGCCGAACAAGACGGTCGAGGGGCTGATGGGCGGTGTGATCACCACGACCGGTCTGTTGACCGTGCTGTCGACGTTTCCGTTCTTCGATCCTCTCACCGTCGGTCACGCCGCGATCTTCGCCGCCGGAATCTGCGTCCTCGCTCCGTTGGGTGATGCTGCAGAGTCGGTCGTGAAGCGCTCGATCGGGGTGAAGGACATGGGCTCGATCATGCCTGGACACGGGGGCATCCTCGATCGGATCGATGCCCTGTTGTTCGTGGCGCCCTTCGCCTACTACCTGTTCGAGTTGCTGGACTACCTGTGACCCATGACAGGCTGGTCGTTCTCGGAGCGACCGGTTCGATCGGTACACAGACGCTCGAGATCGCCGAGCGGCGGGGGATGGACGTTGCCGCCCTCGCTGCGAGGCGGGCCTCTGCCGAGTTGATCCAGATCGCTCAGCGGTTCCCCGATGCGACGGTGGTCGTCACGGGGGCGACGGCAGACGAAGGCAGCGAGCTCGCTCGCCAGGTCGGCGACGATCGGGTGCGGTTCGGGGCTGCTGCGATGGCAGATGTCGCCCGGATCCCGGCGACTGTCGTCAATGGCGTCGTGGGGATCGCAGGTCTCGAAGCCTCCGTTGCGGCTCTGGAGGCAGGGAATCGCCTGGCGCTCGCCAACAAGGAGAGCCTCGTGGCGGGCGGTCCGGTCCTGGCCCTGGCTGCCTCGAACGGGGGAGGTGAGGTGTTTCCCGTCGACTCCGAGCATTCCGCCATCCACCAGCTGCTGGCCGGAACGCCGCCGAACCAGGTGCACAAGATCGTGCTGACGGCCAGCGGTGGACCGTTTCGGGGTCTCTCACGTGGCGAGCTCGAGGATGTGACTCCTGATCAGGCGCTTGCCCATCCCACCTGGGACATGGGCAACAGGATCACCATCGACTCGGCCACGCTGGCGAACAAAGGCCTCGAAGTGATCGAAGCCGCGCTGCTCTTCGGAGTCGACATCGACGACGTCGAGGTCGTCGTCCACCCTCAATCGACCGTGCACTCGATGATTCGCCTCATCGACGGGGCGCTGCTCGCTCATCTCGGAGAGACGTCCATGCGCCATCCCATCGAATATGCGATCACGCATCCCGATCGGGCCGACCACACCGACAGCCCGTTCGAGCTCGCCGGTCTCTCGCTCACGTTCGAAGCCCCAGATCTCGACACCTTCCGTGCGCTCGACCTCGCTCGAGACGCAGGGCGCGCAGGAGGCACGGCTCCTGCGGTGTTCAACGCCGCGGATGAGATCGCAGTGGCGGCCTTTCTCCAAGGCCGTCTCGGATTCCTCGAGATCCCTACCGTCATCGAACGGTGCCTCGAGCAGGTCCCCGTCGTCGAGCCTTCCACGGTCGACGAGGTCATCTCGGTGGACCGACAGGCGCGGGCACTCGCCGCTTCGATGATCGCTGGAGCGTGTTGATCGACTAGCCCGACGGCGGGGCTACCTTGATGGAACACACCTCTCGATTCCGAGGAGATCTCTGACCCATGGCCGGCGGATTCGTCGTCTTCATCGCACTCGTGCTCTTCATCGTCGCCCACGAGGCGGGTCACTACTTCGCGGCCAAGGCGACCGGGATGAAGGTGACCGAGTTCTTCCTCGGGTTCGGCCCCAGGATCTGGTCGTTCAAACGAGGCGAGACCGAGTACGGAATCAAACCGATTCCGTTCGGCGCCTACGTCAAGGTCATCGGAATGAGCTCGATCGACGAGGTCGAGCCCGAAGACGAGGACCGCACGTACCGATCGAAACCGTTCTGGGCGAAGTCACTCGTCGTGCTGTCGGGCATCGGAGCCAACTTCCTCATCGCCTACCTCATCTTCTTCGGACTCGCGTTGACCCAGGGCGAACCGGTGATCGTCGACGGAGAGTTGGTCGAGACGACCACCATCGGCGCAGTGGTCGTCGAGGATGCGTCAGGCGAACCCACCACCGCCGCCAACCTCGGACTGGCCGAAGACGACACCATCGTCGCAATCGACGGGCGCCGCACACCAGAGTGGGACGACCTCGTCGCAGCGCTCGAGAGCCGGGCAGGCGAACCGATCGAGGTGACGGTCGACCGTGACGGCGAGGAGCTGGTGCTCGCCGGTGTCCTCGGCACCCGTGTCGTCGACGGAGAGGAGCGAGGGTTCCTCGGTATCTCCCCGGCGCCGCTCACCGAGCAGTTGACGGTGGGAGAAGCAACCGTGGACGCGGGTTCGCAGTTCGTCGAGGCGGTCCGCTTCACGTTCGTCTCGTTCGGCCGGCTCCTGCAGCTCGATTCGCTCGGTCAGCTGTTCGGTGGAATCTTCGGCGGCGAGGTGGACGACGACGTACGTCCCGTGAGCCTCGTCGGCGTCGTGCAGATCGGGTCGCAGGCAGACGAGGTGGGAGTGGCCACCATCGCCCTCATCCTGGCGATCATCAACGTCGTCCTCGGGATCATCAACGGGCTGCCGCTCTTCCCCCTCGACGGTGGTCATTTCGCAGTGGCGCTGTACGAGAAGCTCAGCGGCCGAACCGCCGACGTTCGCAAGCTCATTCCGGTGGCGGTCATCGTGATCGCCTTCATCTCCATCTTCGGCCTCGCGGCCATCATTCTCGACATCGTCCAGCCGATCGACCTCTGAGGTCGGGCTGCCGCCCTCCCGGCCGTCGGCTCTCAGCTATCGGCTATCGGCTCCACTGGGTTGCGTCGCAGGGTGAATTGGAGGACGACCGCTTTCGTCCGTGCACGCCATCGTGCTCTGCCGGCACGCGCCTGACGGCCGATGGCTGATCGCTGACAGCAACTCGAGACGATTGCACGGTGCCTGCACAGCTCACGGTCCTCGCGCTGGGTGCCCTTGCGGACTCACGGTTCGCGCGCTGGGGTACCTACCATCGGCGGCGTGATGGAACGCAGACAGACGAATCGGATCAATGTGGGGTCGGTGCCGGTCGGTGGGGGAGCACCGATCTCGGTGCAGTCGATGACCACGACCAAGACCGCCGACGTCGACGGAACGCTCGCACAGGTCTACGAATTGGCCGGAGCCGGCGCAGACATCGTCCGGATCACCTGTAACGACGTCGACGCCGCCAAGGGGCTCGCCGAGATCGTCCCGCGAAGCCCGGTGCCGATCGTCGCCGACATCCACTTCCAGTACAAGCTCGCGTTGGCTGCCATGGAGGCCGGGGTCCAGGGTCTTCGTCTCAATCCCGGGAACATCCGGAAGGAAGATCAGATCAAGACGGTCGCCAGGGAGGCCCGCGACCGCGGTCTGCCCATCAGGGTCGGCGTCAATGCGGGGTCGCTCGACAAGGACATCGAGGCGAAGTACGGGAATGCCGTACCCGAGGCACTCGTCGAATCTGCACTCAAAGAGATCCGTTATCTCCAAGACGTCGACTTCAACGACATCAAGATCTCCGTGAAGCACTCGAACGTGCCCCTCATGGTCGAGTCATACCGGTTGCTCGCAGACACCGTCGACTACCCGCTCCATCTCGGCGTCACCGAGGCCGGGCCGCCGCCAGGTGGTCTCATCAAGTCCGTTGCGGGAATCGGGACCCTGCTCATGGAGGGGATCGGGGACACCATACGCTTCTCGCTCACTGCGGATCCGGTCGAGGAGGCGAAGGCTGGACGCCAACTCCTCGAGTATCTCGGGTTGCGCGAGCGAAAAGGCCTCGACTTGATCGCCTGCCCGTCCTGCGGGCGCGCCGAGGTCGACGTCATCAAGGTCGCCAACGACGCACAGGCAGCCCTCGAAGCGGAGAACCTCCCGATCCAGGTCGCAGTCATGGGTTGCGTCGTCAATGGGCCCGGCGAGGCCAGCTCTGCCGACATCGGCATCGCTGCAGGCAGAGGTCGCGGTCATCTGTTCATCAAAGGGCAGGTCGTCCGCGTCGTCCCCGAAGACGAGATGGTCGAGGCGCTGCTGCAAGAGGCCCGTGCCCTGGTCGAGGAGGGAATCGACGCCCGGCTCGCCAAGGCCGATGCATCCGCCGCCGCCGAGGCCGAGCAGGAGCGCATCCAACTCGTCGAGATCCGAGGCGACGCCAACAACGCCGCCGCCCGCAAGGCGCGCGTCGAAGAAATCACGTCCTGAGGAGGCCACCGAACGGTGGTTGTGCCCGGAGTGCTGTCAGCAGTCGGCCATCGGCTGTCCGCTGCTGGCAACTGATGGCTGAGAGCTGACATCCGACAGCACCGTGCGCGGCGAAACGCCGAACCAGTCGATCAGCTCAATGCTTCGATTTGGGGCCAGAGGCGGTCGACGCGGTGTTCCACGTCCTCGAGGTCTCCATCCGTGCAGATCACCCAGCCGCCACGCTCGACCCACCCGTCACGACCCGGTTGGTTCGCCATTCGGCGGTTGATGTCCTCGAGCTCCATCCCTTTGTCGATGAGGCGCTTCTTGCGAGTGGACATGTCGACGTCCGCCACGATCGTCCTCGATGGTCCCACACCGAGAAAGTCTCTCGGAACCGAGACTTCCACCACGATCACCTCTGCGTCGGATTCGTCGACCCATTTCCTGAGCGTGTCGGTGATGGCGGGATGCGAAATCGCTTCGAGTGCATGCAGCTCGGACGGCTCGTGGAACACGATGTCGGCGAGGCGCGTCCGATCGATGATGCCGTCGAACACGACCTCGGGCCAGCGAGCGGCCACGGCGTCGTGGGCTGCGCCGCCCGGCTCGAGCACCTGGTGGCCGACCTGGTCGGCGTCGATCGTGAGAGCTCCGCGTTTCGAGAGCATTTTGCGAACCGTGCTCTTGCCGCTTCCGATTCCACCGGTCAGGAGCCACACATTGCTTCGTTTTCTCATTTCGACAGATCAGGCTAACGCACCCCCGCTCAATGTCGGACTCTCGGGCATCGGCGCGGCCTCGCTCGCCCGGCGGCTCGCATCGGTGTTCTCGGTCGTCAGTTGACCGATACCGAGAACCGAGAACCGAGGAGGCGAGGCGCCAGCCGAGCCACGATCCAGCCGAGGCCACGGCCTTATTGCGACCGGAGCGGCGTTCGGCGGCCATTACCGTGGCGAGCCATGCGCTGGTCACAGGCTTTCATCCCCACCCTCAGAGACGACCCCGCCAATGCCGAGGCGGCGAGTCATCGGCTGTTGCTACGCGCCGGCTATGTCAGGCAGCTGTCCGCCGGCCACTATTCGATCCTTCCACTGGGTCAGCGAGTCCGGCTGAAGATCGACCGGATCATCCGCGAGGAGATCGATCGCATCGGGGGCCAGCAGTTCCATCTGCCGGCGATGCACCCTGCCGAGATCTGGAAGAAGTCGGGACGCTGGGACGTGATGGGTGAGGAGATGTTCCGGCTCGTGGATCGGAAGGGCTCGGACAATGCGCTCGGCATGACACATGAAGAAGTGTTCGCCCTCCTCGCTTCGGAGATCTCGAGCTACAAACAGCTTCCACAGCTCTGGTATCAGATCCAGACGAAGTTCCGCGACGAGCCGAGGCCCAAGTCCGGTGTTCTCAGAGTGCGGGAGTTCACGATGAAGGACTCGTATTCTCTCGACCTCGACTGGGATGGCCTCGATCTCCAATTCGACCGGCACCATGCCGCCTATCGACGGATCTTCGAGCGCTTCGGCGTCGATGCCGTCGATGTCGAGGCTTCATCGGGCGCAATGGGAGGATCGGACTCGGTGGAGTTCATGGTCCGTTCTGACGCCGGGGAGGACTGGATCGTCACCTGCACCACCTGCGACTACCGCGCCAATCTCGAACGCGCCACCTCCCAGGTCGATCCAGAGGAGGATCCCTCCGAGGTTCCCGCGGTCGAGCGTTTTGCGACGCCGAACATTCGCACGATCGCCGCCCTCGCCGAAGCCCACCCGGATATCGCTTCACCCCAGCGACAGATCAAGACCCTGATGTACATGATCGATGACGTCTTCACACTCGTCATGATGCGGGGGGACCACGCACTCCAGGAACAGAAACTCCAGGACGTCACCGGCGGCATCGACGTGCGCGCCGCTCGGCCAGACGAGATCCAAGAGCGGATGGGCGCACTCCCGGGAAGCCTCGGAGCGGTGGGAGTGACCGATCATCCAATCATCGCCGACATCGCGTTGCGAGGTCGACGTGGACTGGTGACGGGCGCGAACGACGACGACTGGCACTTCAAGAACGTCGACATCGATCGCGACGTGGTCGTTGGCGAATGGGCCGATCTGCGTGAAGTCGAAGCGGGGGAGCGGTGTACCGTCGACGGGGGCGACCTCGAACTGTGGAAGGGCATCGAGGTCGGCCACATCTTCAAGCTCGGCACGAACTACTCAGAAACGATGGGCGCCATCGTTCAAGACGAGAACGGCGAATCGAAGCCGATCATCATGGGGTCGTACGGCATCGGCCTCGAACGTTCGATGGCTGCGGTGGTCGAGGCGAGTCACGACGACGCAGGCATCGTCTGGCCGTGGGAGGTTGCGCCCTATCACGTGGTCGTGACGCTGCTGCGTCAGCAGGACGAGGCGGTTCAGGCAGCCGGTGACAAGCTCTACGCCGATCTCGGCGCCGCCGGATACGACGTCCTCCTCGACGACCGCGACGAGCGCCCCGGCGTGAAGTTCGCAGACTCAGAGCTCATCGGGATCCCATATCGGGTGACGCTCGGCCCCCGCGGACTCGAGAATGGTCTGGCGGAGTTCACCACCCGCGCCACCATGGAGACGGTTGAGGTGCCTCTCGACGAGGTCGTGAACCACCTGCCGTAGAGCCTCGCTCGCTGCGCTCACAGCGGCGTCATCGGTACTCGGTCATCGGTGATCGGTCGGTTGTTGCGCAGAGTCACACTTCCTCGCCATGCGACATGTCCAACCGACAACCGACAACTGACGACCGATGACGGCGTAGGCGAGGCGCCAGCCGAACCACAGCCGCGTCAACCCGTTCGGATCCGGTCCGCTCCGGAGTACACGACCATTCGTTTGTCTCGGACGAATCCGATGAGTGTCATGCCCAGGTCGTTGGCGAGTTCGGCGGCGAGCGAAGAGGCAGCCGACACGCCTGCAACCACCGAGATTCCGGCGACAGCAGCCTTCTGGGTGATCTCGAAGCTGGATCGGCCGGATACGACCAGCATCGACTCGCCGATCGGCCAGCGCCTGATCGCAGCCATGCCGATCGCCTTGTCCACGGCATTGTGGCGGCCGATGTCCTCCGCCACGCCGAGGATCGTGCCGTCGCCGAGTCGCACGGCGGCGCCGTGGAGCCCACCCGTCCGATCGAACTCGGGTTGGACGTCCCTCAAACCGACAACTGCCTCGTAGACCGCCGCCGGGGAGAGCAACGGACCGGCGGGGAGGGGCCGGGAGGCGATCAGCACGGCATCGATCGAGGCTTTACCGCAGACCCCGCACGAGGAAGTCGTGTAGGTGTTGCGCCGGAACTGTTCGGGATCGACCTCGACCCCGGGTGCGAGGCGGATCCGATAGCGTCCTTCGTCGAGTTGGTCGAGGCCCTCGAACTCGCCAGGGGACAGCAGAATCCCCTCGGTCAGGCAGAAGCCCAGTGCCAACGCCTGCTCCTGGCCGGGCGTACGCATGAGGACGGCGATCGGGGTGTCGTCGATCCGGAACTCGATCGGTTCCTCACCGGCGAGAAGATCATGGGACTCGGTCGCTTCGTCGCCGGAGTAGATCGTCACCGTTGCGGTTGTGTCTGCCACGGGCCCCAGGCTACGTTGCCGTGACCGGGAGCGGTCCGTCCACTGGAAAGGCGAGTCATGCGAGCTCACAACTTCGGAGCGGGACCATGCGCCCTTCCTCTCGACGTCCTGGAAGAGGTTCGAGACGAGCTCACCGATTTCAGCGGTACAGGGATGTCGCTGATCGAGCTGTCGCACCGATCGAAGCCGTACGAAGCTGTCCACATGGCAACACTCGCCTCGCTTCGGCGAGTGGCCTCGGTGCCCGACGAGTTCGACATCCTCTTCATCCAGGGAGGAGCGACGCTTCAGTTCGCAATGGTGCCGATGAACCTGCTCGGGCCGTCCGATCAGGCAGGCGTCGTGGTCTCGGGATCGTGGGGCAAGAAGGCGTTCAGCGACGGCTCCAAACATGGTTCGCTCGTCGCTGCATGGGACGGGGCTCCCAGCGGCTACACGACGATGCCCGCTCCGGGCGAGATCGACATCGACCCCTCGTGGCGGTACCTCCATGTCACGACCAACGAGACCATCGGCGGGATCCGGATGGTCGACTTTCCCGACACCGACGTGCCGCTGGTGGCGGACATGTCGTCCGAGTACCTGTCGCGCCCCATCGAGTGGGATCGATACGACCTGATCTACGGCGGCGTCCAGAAGAACCTCGCTCCGGCCGGAATGGCCGTGGTGTTCGTCCGGAAATCCGTGGTGGATTCCCCGGCCAACGATCTGGCCAATTACCTCCGATACGACTTCCACGCCGCCGCCGACAGCCTGGGCAACACACCTCCGATGTTTCCGATCTACGTGATGGGCAAGGTGCTCGACCGTCTCGAACAGCGCGGCGGTCTCGACGCCCTGCAGCAGCGATCCGCAGCCAAATCGGCAGCCGTCTACGGCGTGATCGACGGCTCCGACGGTTTCTACCGCAGCCCGGTGGATCCGGCGGTCCGGAGTCACATGAACGTCGTCTTCCGGCTTCCCTCCGAGGATCTCGAATCCGAGTTCGTCGCATCGGCAGCCGAGCACCACCTGATCGGCCTCAAAGGCCATCGCTCTGTCGGGGGTTGCCGGGCCTCGCTCTACGCGGCCCTCGAGATGGAATCCGTCGAAGCGCTCGTCTCCTTCATGGAGGACTTCCACACCTCCCATTAGGCCCGCTCGCTGGCGCTCGCATCGGCCTGTTGTCGGTTCTCGGTCATCGGTAATCAGAATCAGACGCAGGACCGAAGACCGAAGACCGAAGACCGAAGACGTCGTAGGCGAGGCGCAGCCGAGCCACGACCTCAAGTGGCGCGTTGGTGGGGGATGGGCATATACTCATTCTTCCAACTGAACGCTCTGCTTGAGGTGGGCGCATGCCCGCCTCTTTTGTTGAAAGGACACCGAAGATCGCACAGTCGACCGACGACATCGCTGCACTCGTCGAGCCGTGGCTCGCTGCCGAGCGGCTCGAGCTCGACGATGTCGAAATGGTCGGATCCGGAAACGGTCGGACGCTACGCATCCTGGTCGACGCCCCCGACGGCGTCGATCTGGATCGGCTCGCCGATGTCAGCAACGGGATCAGCCGATTGCTCGACGATGTGCCGAGCCTGCAAGCGCCCTATCAACTCGAGGTGTCGTCGCCCGGTCTCGAACGGAAGCTCAGAAAGCCGCTCCATTACGAGAAGTCGATCGGTCGGCAAGTGAAGATCAAGGCGAGGATCGGCGAGACGACCAAGACCGCCTCGGGCGAGCTCACCGCCGCGGACGACGACGGCTTCGTCGTCTCGACCGAATCGGGGGAAGAACGCTTCAGCTACGACACCGTGACATCGGCGCGAACGGTGTTCAAGTGGCAGGCGCAGCCCAAACCAGGAACGAAACGAGGTAAGGCATCATGAAGATCGACTTTCAGGTCATGGAGGCGCTCGAACTGCTCGAACGTGAGCGCGGCGTGCCAGTCGAGATGATCCTCGATGCCCTCGCCAACGCGCTCGTGTCCGCCTACAAGCGCAGCCCGGGGGCCGCTGAGGAAGCCCGCGTCACCATCGACCCCGACGAGGGCGACATCCGTGTGTATGCCCAGGAACTCGACGAGGACGGCAACGTCGTCCGCGAGTGGGAGGACACGCCCGACGACTTCGGCAGGATCGCCGCCCAGACCGCCAAGCAGGTCATCGCCCAGCGCCTCAACGAGGCCAAGCGTGGACAGGTGTACGACATCTATCAGGGCCGCGAAGGCGATCTCGTGACAGGAATCATCCAGCAGGTGGATCACCGGTATGTGATCCTCGACCTGGGCGATGCCGAGGCGCTCATGCCAGGCTCCGAGCGCATTCCCTACGAGCGTCTCGAGCGCGGGAACCGGGTGAAGGCCCTCATTCTCGAGGTCCGCAACGAGGCGAAGGGGCCGCAGATCGTCGTCTCACGTAGCCATCCGGATCTGGTTCGAGCGTTGCTCGCGCTCGAGGTTCCCGAGATCGTCGACGGCACCGTCGAGATCACCGCCATCGCCAGAGAGCCCGGCCACCGGACCAAGATCGCCGTTCTGAGCCATGATCCGAATGTCGACCCGAAGGGCGCCTGTGTAGGTGCCCGCGGGAGTCGAGTGCGTCAGGTCGTCAACGAGTTGAAGGGTGAGAAGGTCGACGTGGTTCAGCATCGCGACGACATTCGCCAGTTCATCGCCGAGGCGCTCGGTCCGGCCAGGGTCCAAGAGGTCATCATCGACGAAGACGAACGGACTGCAGTGGTGATCGTCAGTGAGAATCAGCTGTCTCTGGCGATCGGCAAGGAGGGGCAGAACGCCCGCCTCGCAGCCCGACTCTCGGGATACCGGATCGACATCCGCTCCGATCAGCCCGAGACACCGGAGGAACCGGAGGAACCGGAGGAAGAAGTCAGCGTGCCTGCGTCCGAGGCGGAACCTGCG
>CBDTXZ010000013.1:0-32729 GCA_965364515.1 uncultured bacterium | reverse complement strand
GCCGCCACCGGGCGGGCAGAGCGTGTCGTGATCGAGGGGGCCGGTCATTCGCCCCACCTCACGCACGCCGGGGAGACCGAGGCGGCGGTCGCAGGTTTCATCCGCTCCGTCCGACGCGGGGGAGCGGGCCCGACCTGATCGAGTGACAGTTCGTCGGCGGTAACGTCGCACACGATGCATCTCTCGGACTTCCAATACGACCTGCCCGAGACCTCGATCGCGCAGACTCCTGTCGAGCCCAGAGACTCGAGCCGGCTCCTCGACACGACCACGATGCGTGACCACCGATTCTCCGACCTTCCCGAGCTCCTCGAACCGGGAGATCTCGTGGTGGTCAACAACACCAGGGTTCGCCATGCCCGGCTTCTCGGTCACAAGCGCGAGACCGGCGGCCGAGTCGAGGTGCTCGTGCTGGGAGCGAACTCGGACGGCACCTGGGAGGCTCTCATCAGGCCCGCACGGCGCATCGCCACGGGTGTCGCGCTCATTTTCGGAGGGCTCTCGGCCACCGTTGCGTCCGACCCGGCAGACGGGTTGATCAGGTTGCGCTTCGACGACGATGCGGCCGATGTCGAGGCGGCCTTCGAGCAGTTGGGTGATGTTCCGCTGCCGCCATACATCACCCAGCCGCTGCAAACACCAGAGCGCTACCAGACCATCTATGCAGAGCGGATCGGTTCGGCGGCGGCGCCGACCGCCGGTCTTCATTTCACCGACGACGTGGTCAGAGGCCTGACCGAACGGTCGATCGAGATGACCTCGGTGGAGTTGGAGGTCGGGATCGGGACGTTTCGACCGATCGCAGTCGACGATGTCACACAACACACCATGCACAGCGAGCGATTCAGGGTCTCGGAGGAGGCGGCCGAGTCAGTCGACGCCGCCCGACGTCGCGGCGGGAGAGTCGTCGCCATCGGCACCACTGTCGTCCGCACTCTCGAGTCGGTGGCGTCGAGCGGCGGCAGGATCGCACCCGGATCGGGCGAGACCAACCTGTATCTGACGCCGGGAGCCGAGTTCAACGTGGTAGACCGTCTCGTCACCAACTTCCACCTCCCGGGCTCCTCCCTCCTGGTGCTGTTGGCCGCATTCATGGGCCCGGGTTGGCGCGCGGTCTACGACACCGCGATTCGCAGGGGCTATCGGTTTCTGTCGTTCGGCGACGCGATGTTGTGTGACCGTTCGTGACTCACGCAGCGGACTTCGAGCCGATCGCAAACGACGGTGGCGCACGCACGGGCGCTCTCGAGCTCTCACATGGTGTCGTCCAGACGCCGACCTTCATGCCGGTGGGCACGCGGGCGTCTGTGAAGGGGCTCGACAGTGCGGACCTGCGTGCGGTCGGGTCGCAGATGGTGCTGGCGAACACCTACCACCTCATGCTTCGCCCGGGAGCCGAGGTCGTCTCCAGACTGGGCGGCCTGCACGGCTTCATGGCCTGGGAGGGGCCGATCCTCACCGACTCTGGCGGCTACCAGATCTTCTCGCTCGACCCCGACGTCGACGAGGACGGGGCTGCGTTTCGATCGACGTACGACGGCAGTTCGGTTCGGCTCACACCCGAGGAGGCCATGAGGGTCGAACAGCTCCTCGGTGCAGACGTGGCGATGGTTCTCGACGTCCTCATCGGGCTGCCTGCGCCGGACGATCGCGTGCGAGCCGCACTCGAGCAGACGCTGCGGTGGTCCGAACGTGCTCTCGAAGCGCACTCACGCACGGATCAGGCGTTGTTCGGGATCATCCAAGGCGGGACCGACATCGATCTGAGGGCCTTCAGCGCCAGGGAGACCGCTCAGCTCGGGTTTCCTGGTTTCGGGATCGGTGGGCTGTCCGTGGGTGAGCCTCCGGAAGAGAGGAATCGGGCGATCGAAGCCACCGTGGCCGAACTCCCCGTGGGCAAGGTTCGCTACGTCATGGGACTGGGCGACTCCGAGGGGGTTCTCGATGCGGTGGCGAGGGGTTGTGATCTCTTCGACTGTGTGTGGCCGACCCGCCTGGCGCGCCACGGCAGGATCATCACCCGGAACGGGGACTTCGGTCTGAAGCGAGCCGAGTTCATCGATGACCCGTCGCCGCTCAGCGAGGACTGCGACTGTTCGACCTGCGCGACCTACAGCCGGGCGTACCTGCGACACCTCCTCAAGACGAAGGAACTCTCCGTCTACCGCCTTCTGTCGATCCACAATCTCACCTACACCTTGCGCCTGCTCGCCGACGCCAGAGAAGCGATCACGGAAGGTCGCTTCGCCGATTTCCATGCCGAGGTGACCGAAATCAGAGCAGCAGAATCAGCTCGCTAACATCGCGGCCGAACCCCTTCTCCAAGGATCTACACCCATGCCCGAGTTCCTCGCACAGGAAGCCACTCCGACCGGCAGCGGCACCACCTCACTCATCTTCTTCGCGATCATGGCCGTCGCGTTCTACTTCCTCTTCATCCGGCCTCAACGCAAGCGTCAAGCCCAGATCCAAGAGGTTCAGGACAGCCTGACCGTCGGGATGGACGTCCGCACCATCGGGGGCATCCACGGGCGAATCATCGAGGTCGAAGACGATTCGGTCGTACTGGAGGTCGAAGCCGGGCGGCTTCGGATGGCGCGTAAGGGCATCGCCGGGACGATCGACTCCGGAGACTGAACATGCGTCGAATGATCATCGGCATCATCGTTGTGCTCGCGCTCGCATGGGGCAGCCTCGGCGGCCTTCTCGCCAACGACATCGTCCCCCGGCTCGGGTTGGATCTCCAGGGAGGAACGTCCGTGGTCCTGACCGCTCCCGAGGGCACGGACCCGGAGCTGATCGAGGTCGCCACCCAGATCATGAGGAACCGGATCAGTTCCATCGGCGGCGTCCAGGAACCCGAGATCGCGATCTCGGGCGGCAACACCGTGCTCGTTCAATTGCCCGGTGTCCAGAACGAGCAACAGGCACTCGACGCGGTCGGCACGACCGGTGTCTTGAGCTTCCGCCCGGTGCTCGCCCTGTACAACGGTCCGGCCGGACCGTACGGCTCGGAGTTCGATCCGACGCCGGGAATCGAAGATGACGAGATCGAACCTCCGGTCGACCCTGCCGACCGCCCCGACAACGTGGATCCGGTCACCGGACTGACGATCGAGGATGATCTTGATCAGGTCTCCTGGCTCCAATACACGGACTCGTTCTTCGGCGTCGCTCAGACCGTCGTGCTCGAGCTCGGCCCGGCGGAGCTGCTCGGCACGGACGTCTCCCAGGCCCTTCCCCAGTTCACGGGAGCGCAATGGGCCGTATCGCTCGATCTGACAGGAGAGGGTGGGCAGAAGTTCGCCGAGCTGACCGGCGAAGCTGCGCTCTACAACGACGAACGGCGCCGAATCGCCATCGTCCTGGACGGCGAAGTGCTGACCGCCCCCGAAGTCAACGCCGACATCGGGCCGGAAGGGATCACCGGTGGACGCGCCCAGATCACCGTGGGCGCATCGCCCGAAGCGGAGGAAGAGGCACAACAGCTCGCGGTCGTGCTCCGCTACGGCTCACTTCCTGTCTCCTTCGAACGTTCGCAGGTCAACAAGGTGTCCGCCACGCTCGGCTCCGACTCCCTCCAGATCGGGCTCACCGCCGGCATCGCCGGTCTCATCCTCGTCGTGATCAGCCTGCTCGTCTACTACCGGGCGCTCGGGCTCATCGCCCTCGTGGGCCTCTCGGTGTTCGGTTCGCTGCTGGTCGTCATCTACTCGGCCCTCGGAGAGTTACGGGGCCTCACCCTCACACTCGCAGGAGTCACCGGAGTCGTGGTCTCGATCGGTATCACCGCCGACTCGTACATCGTCTATTTCGAACGGATCAAAGAGGACATCCGCAACGGCGCAACGGTCCACACGGCCGTCAGCGAGGGATTCCGATCGGCGTACCGCACGATCTTGACGGCCGACACCGTATCGCTCCTCGGAGCCATATTGCTCTACATCCTCGCCGTCGGCCCCGTTCGCGGCTTCGCTCTCACGCTCGGAATCGCCACCGTCCTCGACCTCTTCGTCGCGAGGGCATACACCCGACGGGCAGCCTGGATCCTGGCCAGGACGAGACTCGCCGAACACGGGCCGTTCTCGATCACGGCGGCCGCCGGTGAACACCATCGACTCGAGGAGGCGACGGCATGAGCAGGCTCGGCAGACTCTCCCGCGGCGAGACCGACATCGACTTCGTCGGCCTTCGCAAGCGATGGTTCACCATCTCCGCCGTTCTGATCGGCATATCCCTCCTCGCCCTCGCGGTGCGAGGGCTCAACCTGGGCCTCGAGTTCGAGGGCGGGACTCTGGTGCAGGCGCAGAACGAAGCCGGGCTCGAGATCGAGGACATGCGTGATGCGCTCGCTCCGATCGGTCTCTCCGACGCCCGCATCCAGTTCATCGACGGGGGTACCGAGGTTCGCGTGCAGACGCCTCCTCTGGATCCCGACACCGAGGTCGAGTTGATCGACGCCATCGTCGAAGCCACCGGGTCCGACCGGGTGGATGCCTCGATCGAGAGTGTCGGTCCGACGTTCGGTGCCCAGGTGGCGCGCCAGGCCGTGATCGCGCTCGTCGTCTTCCTGGGTTTCGCTGCTCTGTTCATCACCTGGCGGCTGCAGTGGAAAATGGCCGGAGCAGGGTTGGCGGCGCTCGCCCATGACTTGGTTCTCACGGTGGGTGTGTACGCCGTGACCGGCTTCGAAGTGACACCGGCGACGGTTGTCGCTCTGCTCACCATCCTCGGGTACAGCCTCTACGACACCGTTGTCGTGTTCGATCGGGTGGAGGAGTTGGAGGACACGCTCGAGATCGATCTCACCTATTCGGATCTCATCAACCGGTCCATGAACCAGGTCGTCGTGCGCTCGTTGGCGACCTCGTTCACGTCTCTTCTCCCGATCGGCTCGCTGCTGTTCGTTGGCGCGCTGCTGTTGGGCGCCAGCAGTCTCCAGGACTTCGCTTTGGCGTTGTTCGTTGGAATCGGTGCTGGTACGTACTCTTCGATCTTCTTCGCCGCCCCGCTACTCGCCATCTGGAAGGAGCGGGAGCCCGAGTGGATCGACATGCGAGAGCGGCTGGATCGGCGTGCAGCCGAGAAAGCAGCCCGTGCAGCAGGCGAGCCCGTCGCCCCGGTCAAGCCGCCCAAAGGCGAGACCGGTCCCACCGAGCCGACGCCGAAGAAGCCCACGGGAGCCAAGCCCCGTCCCCCGAAGGGCGCCGGCGCCAAGCCACGACCCCCGAAGGGACGATGAGCCTTCCGATATCCGATCTCCGCCATCGGGCGTCCTTTTCCGAGTGGGCCGGGGGGAGGGGCGGCGGCACGGCGGAGTGCGGATAGCGGATTGCGCAGAGCGGTGAGGGCGCCGGCCCGAGCAGGTAGTCTCTCGGCGTGATCGATCTGCGTGCACTCATTCGCGACATCCCGGATTACCCCAAGCCGGGCATTCTCTTCTACGACATCACTCCGGTGCTCGGTGACTCCGACGGATTCGCCGACCTGATCTCACGGATGGCAGATCCGTTTCGCGATTCGGGCATCACCAAAGTCGCCGGCATCGAGGCACGTGGCTTCACGGTGGCCGCGCCGGTCGCGACGGAGCTGGAGGCGGGCTTCATCCCGATTCGCAAGCCGGGAAAGCTCCCGTACGAGGTGCATCGCCGTGAATACAGCCTCGAATACGGCACCGACGCTCTGGAGATGCACACGGATGCGATCGAACCGGGCGACCGCGTCCTGGTGGTCGACGACGTGATCGCCACCGGCGGGACCGCCGCCGCCGCTCTGGAACTCCTGAGCGAGGCCGGTGCCGAGGTCATAGCCGTGTCGGTGTTCATAGAATTGGGATTCCTCAATGGCGCCGAGGCCCTCGGAGGCGTTCCGTTCCATGCCCTTCTCACCTTCGACTGACGAACTCGATCCCGAGACAGGGTTCCGACGCGTCATCGAGACGTTCCTGGACCGTCATCCGGAAGGCGACGCCGACGCTCTGGAACGGGCCTATCGACTGGCCTACGACGCCCACGACGGCCAGACCCGCAAGAGCGGTGAGCCGTACATCACCCATCCGATCGCTGTCACCCAGATCCTCGCCGACTACGGGATGGACACGGCCACGCTTGCCGCGTCGTTCCTGCACGACACCGTCGAAGACACCGATGTCACGCTCGAGCAGATCACGACGGAGTTCGGCTCGGAGATCGCCTACCTGATCGACGGAGTGACCAAACTCGACCGGCTCCACTACGGAACTCGCGAGCAGGCGCAGGCGGCGACCATCCGCAAGATGGTGATCGCCATGGCCGAGGACCTCCGGGTGCTCATCATCAAGCTCGCCGACCGCCTTCACAACATCCGGACGATCGACTCGCTGCGACCCGAGAAGCAGCAACGGGTGGCTCGTGAGACGCTGGACGTCTATGCGCCGCTGGCGCACCGTCTTGGTGTTCAGGAGATCAAACACGAACTCGAGGATCGCTGTTTCAAGATCCTCTATCCCGGTCCGTGGGCAGAGATCACCGACCAGCTGAACGAACGCGCCCCCGAGCGCGAGCAATACATGGAAGCTGTCATCGAAGAGCTCCAGACCATGCTGTCCGACGCCTCGATCAAAGCCGAGGTCACGGGTCGTCCAAAGCACCACTATTCGATCTACCGCAAGATGGTCGAGCAGGGGCGATCATTCGAGGAGATCCACGATCTCATCGGCATCCGTGTGATCACCGACACGATGCAGGACTGCTACGCCGTTCTCGGCCTCGTACATGCACGGTGGTTGCCGGTCTCCGGCCGCTTCAAGGACTACGTGGCGATGCCGAAGTTCAATCTCTACCAATCACTGCACACCACGGTGATCGGGCGCGATGGCAAGCCGCTCGAAGTCCAGATCCGAACTCACGAGATGCATCGCCTCGCCGAGTCCGGGGTGGCGGCGCACTGGCGGTACAAGGAGTCCGAGAAGACCGATCTCCGGTGGCATGGCGGTCTTCACGCCCTCGAGGAGCTCCATTCGGATCCGGTCGAGTTCCTGGATCAGCTGAAGATGGATCTCTACCAGGACGAGGTCTTCGTCACGACGCCGGCCGGTGACATCAAGACCCTGCCGAAGGGAGCGACCGCGATCGACTTCGCATATGCGGTCCACACGGAGGTCGGGCACAGGTGTGTCGGAGCGAAGATCAACGGCAGGCTCATGCCGCTGAGCACCAGGCTGGAATCCGGAGACACGATCGAGATCATCACGTCCAAGTCGGAGGGAGCGGCGCCATCCCGCGACTGGCTGAAGATCGCACGGACCTCGCGAGCGAAGTCGAAGATCAAGCAATGGTTCCTGAAGGAGCGGCGGAGCCAGGCGATGTCGGAAGGCCGGGAACAGCTCTTCACGCTGCTCCGCAAGGAAGGCCTCGGACTCGGCGCCTCGGAGCGGGATGCGCTGCTCGAGGAGATCGCCCACGAGTTCTCGAAGCCGAGCACCGATGTGCTGCTCGTGGCGATCGGCGAGGGTGAGATCGGCGCCAACACGGTCCTCCAGCGGATGTTGCGCCATGTTCGTCCCGAGACCGACACCGACGACCTGCTCCAACCGGTCAGGCCGCGCAAGTACTCGTCAGCCGGCCCCGGGATCATCGTCGAGGGCCTCGACGACATGATGGTGTCCATCGCCAGGTGTTGTGTGCCGGTGCCGGGCGACGACATCGTTGGATTCGTGACCGTGGGGCGCGGTGTCTCGGTTCATCGCAGCGACTGCACCAACATGGCTTCGCTCGCTGCCAACGGCGCCGAACGCATGATCGAGGTGTCCTGGCCCGCAGAGCGCGTCGGTTCCTTCTATGTCTGGGTCCAGGTGGAGGCACTCGACCGGACCCGTCTCCTTCGCGACGTGACCGACGTGATCTCCGATCTGGCCGGGAACATCACCGCTTCGTCGTCGATCACGGGAAGGGATCGGGTGGCGATCCTGCGCTACGAGGTCGAGCTCTCGGACCCGTCTCAGGTGCCCCGACTGATCAGCGATCTCCGCGGTGTGGACGGTGTGTTTGCGGCGTTCCGGCTGGTTGGGGAGCCGGAGTCGACCTGACCGCCGCACGTCCCCGTCGCTCGACGGGTGGCCGATGTCTCGTCGATCCCCTCGAAGGGAGTGACTAGCCCGAATATGCGCTTCAGGTCTAGTCCCCTCTTGCCGATACGGCTCCCGAACGATCAGAGGAGACAGGGGACATCATGCTTCGGCGACTTCGCCTACCAGGCAAGCTGGCAATAGCCGCGCTTCCTCTCGTCGTGCTGCTCGTTGCTGCTGCGACCCTCTTTGCGATCCAAGCGTTCGAGGATGCCGACCAACAGGACTTCACCGCCGAACTGGCAGCCACATGGGAGCCGCTCCAGGACGTCATCGACGTGTTCGCGGCCGAAGAGGCCGCGACCCTCTCCGCCCTCGACGACCTCGTCGAACAGGATCTGTCTGCGATGCGCGGAGCCGCCGACCTCAGCGTCTCCAGAGGAGAGACCGACGCCGCACTCGAGACACTTCGGGACTACATCGGCGATCTCGGCGACCCGGCACCGATCGTGAATCAACTCGAAGTCGCCGAACTGGCCGTTGGAGCGGTCCGGGCGTTCTTCGACGAGTCGGGAACCTCGCCGGCGACCCAGCGCGTGCGCATCCCCGAGGGATACGACCTCGCCGACGCCCAGATCCTCGAGATCGGAGACTTCATCGTCGCCGAAGTTCCGGACACCCAGCTCGCCCGGGATCTGGCCGGTGTCGCAGCCGTCAGCCGTGCTCTGCAGGCCGCAACCATCCAGGATCGCACCGTCGAGCTCCTGGAGTCCGGCGATCGCCTGGCGACCAATCTCGAGACGATCCGGCGTTCCGGCGTCGACGTCAGCCAGTGGTTGTCGTCGTTCGAGTCCACGTTGACGGGTGACGCGATCGACGAGTACCGGGACTCGGGCCTCCAGCAGGCCGCTTTCGACGCAAGCCGGTTCGCCGGTGAGATCGTGCGCAATGGCGAGCGGGCGCCTCAGGCCGTGGGTGCGAACTGGGAGGAGGCTTCGAGTGCTCGCAGCGATGCCCTCTCGGATTTCCAACGAAGCCAGATCGATCGAGTCGTCGGTGAGGCCGAGCGAGCGGCAGACGAGGTCCGCCAGGAGGCACTGATCGTGCTGGCCATCGCCGCCGTCGCAGTTCTCCTCGCCGCAACGGTCACGGCGCTCGTGTCCCGGTCGATCGTCTCGCGGGTTCGCACGATCACAGAGAGCGCGCGCACGGTCTCCCAAACGCAGCTGCCTGCGCTCGTCGAAGCCCTCAGGGATCCGTCGGAAGACGCCGCGCTCCCGACGATCCCGCCGATCCGAGACCGCGGGGCCGACGAGGTCGGCGACCTCGCTCGATCGTTCAGTGCGATGCAATCCACTCTGGAGCACGTAGCTACCCAACAGATCGAGGTTCTGCGTAAGGGCGTCGCCGACATGTTCGTCACCCTCGCACGACGCAACCGAAGCCTCATCGATCGGCAGCTGGCGATGATCGACACCCTCGAACGGAACGAGGAGAACCCCGACACGCTGGCGGACTTCTATCAGCTCGATCATCTTGCAACCCGCATGCGCCGCAACGCCGAGAGCCTGCTCGTGCTCGCCGGAAGCGAACCCCATAAGAAGTGGCGCACCCCGCTGGACGTCGACGACGTCGTCCGGGCCGCACTCGGCGAGGTCGAGGACTACCGGCGGATCGACGTCCTTGCGCTCGAAGCCGTGCGCCTGAAGGGCTCGGTCGTGGCGGATCTCGCTCACCTCCTCTCCGAACTCCTCGAGAACGCCACGTCGTTTTCGCCTCCAGAGACCCGGGTCCGTATCGCGGGGCATTTCCACGACGATGGGTACTTGATCACGATCACCGATCGGGGAGTCGGCGTCCCTGCGAGGCGACTGGGGGAACTCAACGAGCTCCTCAGCCGTCCCCCGGTCGTCGGGCTGGCCCTGGAGCCCACTCTCGGGCTCTACGTGGTTGCGATGCTCGCCAAGCGCCACAAGGTCAAGGTCCGGCTCGTATCCGGTGCGCCTGGCCTCACCGCACACGTCATGGTGCCCAAGGCGGTGTTCGACATCGCCGACGTGCCCAGTCCCGAGCCCACCCGCTCCCGGCGCCTCCAGAGCGAACCGACCTCCGTCGGCGAAGCTCCCGCGGCGAAGCCGAAGCCGGAACCGGCCGTTCCCCCCAGGGCCCCCGCCGCCGAGGTGCGTTCGGTCAGACACGAGCCGCCGAAACCAGCAGCCGTGGATCTGTCTCGCCGCACACCGGTCGAAGAGCAACTCGAAGAGCCCGTAGCCGCCGATACGCCATCCGACACCGAACTCTCACCCGCCGGACTGCCCACGAGGAGACCGGGGGCCTCCTACACCGATCCAGACGTCACCGAGCGTCCCGTCGAGACGTCCGCCAGGGATCCCGAGGAGATCAAGACGGCCTTCAGCTCATTCCAACTCGGGATGACAGTCGGGCGGGACTCCAACCGAGAAGGAGCACATCATGAGTGAAGCCGCCGACTCCCTGAATTGGCTCATCGTCCGCTTCGTCGAGCAGGTGCCGGCGGTCCGCCACGCCGTTGTCGTCTCCTCCGACGGGCTGCCGTTGGCCGTCTCCAACGGCGTCGAGCGAGAGACCGCAGAGCGTCTGGCCGCCGTCTCGTCGGGGCTGATCGGCCTCGCCTACGGATCTGCTGGCCGCTTCGGGGCCGGTGCCGTCAACAACGTGATCATCGAAATGGAGCGTGGGTGGTTGTTCGTCACCGGCATCCGGGACGGATCACTGATGTGTGTGAGCACCGGCAAGGACGCGGACATCGGGATGATCGGATACGAGATGGCCTTGTTCTCGGATCGAGCCGGCGACGTCCTCACCCCTGAGGTTCGGGCAGAGCTCAAGTCGGTCTTGCTGGGGAGCTGACGATCCCGTGAACGAGACCCAGGGGCGATTCGTCCGCCCGTACGCGATCACCGGCGGACGCACCTCCGTCGAAGGCCCCCAACTCGAGTTGGAGAGCCAGGTCGTCGCGACCGACCGGGGCCGAGCGAATCAGCATCGCTATCGCTGGGAGGCCGCCCGGGTCATCGAGGCCTGTGACTCTGCAACTGCGTTGATCGAGATCTCCGCGAAGTTGGAGCTCCCGGTCGGGGTCAGTCGGGTCGTCGTGTCGGATCTCATCAAACAAGGTGCGGTCGAGCTCCTGATCGAAGAGGAGCCGTCGTCGTATTCAGAACTACTCGAGAAGGTGCTCGATGGAATCCGCAACCTCTAAACGGCGCCGGACGCCGGTCAAGATCGTGGTCGCCGGCGGATTCGGTGTGGGCAAGACGACGTTCGTCGGCTCCATCTCCGAGATCGAGCCGCTCCGCTCCGAGGCGGTCATGACCGCGGCCTCGGCGGGAGTGGACGAACTGTCCGAGCAGGACGGGAAGACGACAACGACGGTCGCGATGGACTTCGGGCGGATCAGTCTCGGTGACGAGCTGCTGCTCTATCTGTTCGGCACCCCCGGTCAGGGGCGGTTCCATTTCATGTGGAACGAACTCAGTCGTGGGGCGATCGGAGCGATCATCCTCGCCGACACGAGGCGGCTCGCCGACTGTTTCGCCGCCATCGACTTCTTCGAGCAACGCAAAGTGCCATTCGTGGTGGTCGTGAACACGTTCCACGGCGAACGTCCCCACCAACTCGACGCAGTCCGCGATGCTCTCCAGATCGGCAACGAGGTCCCGATGGGGTACTGCGACGCTCGAAACCGAAACGAGGTGCAGCGGGCCCTCATCGAGCTCGTCGAACATGCCCTCGTCCGGGCCCGCCGGTCAGAGCTCGCCGGCCGCTGATCTCTGCTTCGTCAGGCTCGGCGACGGAAGCGTTTGACCGCCCGGGCGTACTCGTCGCCGTCATCGGACCCCGCGCCCTCATCGCTCCGGGAATCCAGCCGGGCTGCGAACCCGCTCGTCGGAGGCGCCTCGCCGTCGGACCGCTCAGAAGAGAGCGTTCGAGGAGTCGGCCGTTCTGGGACCTCGGCGGCAGCTGGCCGTGGCTCGGGAGTTACGGGTTCGGGCACCGGTTCCGATCGAGGAGGTTCCTGCCGGCCGGTCGATGAGGCCGAAGCATGCGAGGCCTCCAACGACCGCAGCTCCGCGCGCAGCTCGGCGATTCTCGCCTTGATCTCCAATTGCTCGTCCCGCATGTGCTGCTGCATCTCGCGGAACTGCTTGGCGGCGACGGCTTCCCGGCGGCGTGCGTCCTCGTCGATCTGGGCGGCCCTGCGGCGTGCCTGCTCGATCAGGTCGTCGGCTCTGGCCTTCGCCTCGGCTCGAGCAACCCTGAGCATCTGATCGACCTTCCGGCTCACTTCGCGGAGCTCTTCTTCTCCCGAAGTCGGAGTATCGGACTCGGCGGCGGCGACAGGTGCATCGACCGGGGCGCCTGCAACGGTCCGGGCTTCCTCGATGGCGGCGACCTGGCGTGCCCGAGCGTCATCGGCGAGGCGCTGGGCATCGACCTCTGCCCGACGGCGATCCTGCTCGGCGGCGGCGAGCAGCTCAGCGGCTTCCGCCTCTGCGGCCGCATGCATGTGCCTGGCAGCGGTGACGAGTTCCTTCGCCTGGTGCTCGGCGTTGGCCACGATCTGACGGGACTCCACCCTGGCGGTCTGCATCAGGGCCTCGGCATCGAGTATGAGCTGTTTGAGCTTGGCCCGCTGATCCACCATCAGCGCTTCCGTCGCTTGCGCTTCTTCGAGTCGTCAGCGGGTCGAAAGGCCGAAGCCTGCAGCGGCTCGACCAACCTGGCATTCGGCGCCAAACCGGTGGATGGGCCCACCATCGACGGTTTCTCCTCGGCAGCTTCGGGCTCCTCCTGCTTCTCGCCCTCGGTCTCCTCCGAATCGAACGCCACTTCCGAAGCCGCAGGGACCTCCTCCGGCTCCTCGGGGAGCATCCACTGCGACACGAAGTCCTCATCCGTCGACTCGTCTCCGATCCGGTCGCCGGTCGGCTCGTCGGCGGGAGCGGAGGCGGTCTTTCTTCCGCTCTTTCGAGGCGTTGTCGATTGAGCATTTCGCAGCGTTTCGACCGCCTCACGCAGCGTTTCTAGCTCCTGACGAAGCTCGAGATTCTCGATGTTCTGGTTCGACACCTTGGTCTCGTAGCGTTCCGTGAGTTCCCTGAGGTCGGAGGCATGCTGTGCCTGCATTGCCGACAGAGCCTCCTGGTCCGAGTGGTATGAGTCACGTTGGGCCTCGGCCACCATCTGACCGCTCCGCATCATCCGGTCGACCGCCTCGCCGGCCTCGGTCGTCATCCGTTCCGCTTCCTGCCGGGCATTGGCCAGTGTGCGGTCGGCCTCTGCATGCTTGGCATCGAGATCCGATTCACGAGCCGCCAACGTCTCGAGCTTCTCACTGACGAGCTCGCGGTCGATCTCGAGGGTTCCACGAAGCTCCACGGCCTCCGACTCGGCATTGGCGACGATCTCGGTGGCCCGATCCTCGGCCTCCTCCAGCCGCCGTTCTGCCTGCGTGATGAGGCCTGCGGCGGTCTCCTGCGCGACACGTTCGATCTCTGAGGCTTCGTCTTTCGCCTGCTGAACGATCTTGTCGGCGTCTGCCTCGGCGCGAGGTCGGACATCTGCGACCTGCTCTTCGGCGTCGGCGACAGCTGCGGCGATCAGCTTGGCTGCTCGCGCTTCGGCGTCGGCGACGATCTCGGCGGCCCTGGCGGCACTCGCCGCCTGCTCTTCGGCATTGGTGAGGTTCAACGACTCGATCAACGCGAGATCCACGAGCACACCTGGCGTGATCGGGGGAAACCGCGGCGCGTCCGGGCCCGACAGGGTCGGGGGGACCGTTTCTGTGGGCAGATTGTCACTCATCGGACCTGACTCCTGTGGCGCCGCTCTGTCCTATCGGCAACGCTAGGGCCGAGGTGAAGCCCGAGCAATGCGGAATTCTACCGCGACGGCGGTTTCCCCTCCTCGCAGGAGGCCCCGGATGGCCCCGAAACCCGACACCGCTAGCCTCATCGAAATGGCCACCACCCCTCGAACGATGCCCGGCGTCCTCGAGCTGCTGCCCCTCGAGCAGGCGGCATTTCAGAACATGGTCGCGACCGTTCGTCGAGTGTACGAGTTGCATGGATTCGTCCCCATCGAGACCCCGGTGCTGGAAGTGAGCGAGGTTCTGCTCACCAAGACAGGTGGAGAGACAGAGCGTCAGGTCTACTTCGCCCAGTCGACGGGGTCGCTCGAGCAGGGAAACGAGCCGGACCTGGCGATGCGATTCGACCTCACCGTCCCTCTGGCCAGATATGTCGCAGAGCACCAGAACGATCTCGTGTTTCCGTTTCGTCGCTATCAGATCCAGCGGGTGTACCGCGGTGAGGCACCGCAGCGGGGCAGATTCCGCGAGTTCTACCAGGCGGACATCGACATCATCGGGCGCGACGAGCTGCCCACCAGCGCCGACGCAGAGTGTCCCGCGGTCATCCACGACGTGTTCGAGCAACTGGCGATCGGCGACTTCACCGTCAAGGTGAACAACCGCAAGCTGGTCCAAGGGGTGCTCGCCGACCTCGGAATCGAGTCGGGTCGACATGCGTCCGTGCTTCGAGAGATCGACAAGCTCGACAAACGCGGCCTCGACTACGTGCGGTCTGCGTTGGCCGAGTTCGGGCTCGACGGGGAAGCGGGCGAGCGTCTCCTGGCGTTCGTCGGGTATTCGTCCACGGGCATCGCCACTGCGCTCGAGTACCTCGGTGATCTCGAGACGCCAAACGCGCTCATGAGCGCGGGACGCTCTGAGCTCGTCACCGTGTTCGAGACGCTGGCGGGCATCGGTCTCGACGACGGCGCGGTCGTGCTCGATTGCTCGATCGCACGCGGCCTCGACTACTACACGGGAACGGTGTTCGAGACGGTGCTCGACGACCATCCCGAGATCGGGAGCATCTGCTCAGGGGGCCGATACGACGACCTCGCCGGGATGTACACCAACACGGCCCTCCCCGGCGTCGGGATCTCGATCGGGCTCACCCGGCTGTTCTGGCAACTCCGAGAGATCGGTCTCGTCGAGACGGCCAAGAGCCCCACTCAGGTCTTCATCACACTGTTCGAAGAGTCGGATCGTGAGCACGCAGCAACGATGGCCGCACGACTGCGGGCTGCAGGCGTGTCGACCCTGGTGTCGGATTCGCCTCGCAAGCTCGGCAAACAGCTCCGGTACGCCGACCGCGCCGGAATCCGGTTTGCGATCATCGCCGGGAGCGACGAACGTTCCCGCGGCGTCGTGACCGTCAAGGACATGCTCGATCAGCAGCAATCCGAGGTGCCGGACGCCGAGCTCACCGCCTTCTTCCAACCCAGAGGTCCCCAATGAATCAGTATCGAGACAGCGCCGCAGGCACACTCGGCGTCGACGCGGTCGGATCAACCGTCAGAATCGCCGGCTGGGTGGCGAGACGACGCGACCACGGTGGCGTCGCGTTCATCGATCTTCGCGATGCCAGCGGCATCGTCCAGGTGGTTGCCGATCCTGACGAGATCCCAGAGGTGGCCGACTTGCGGATGGAGTACTGCATCGCGGTCACAGGTGAGGTGCGGCCTCGTCCCGAGGGCACGACGAACCCGGACCTTCCAACCGGGATGGTCGAAGTCGGGGCGGGCCGTATCGAGATCCTGAGCCCGGCCGAAGCTCTCCCGTTCATGCTCGACGACCGAGTGGACGTCGACGAGCGAGTCCGGCTCGAGTACCGCTACCTCGACCTCAGGCGGTCGACCATGGCTGCCAATCTCAAAGCCCGGTCGAAGGCGACCGCGGCGATCAGGCGTACGCTCGACGACCTCGGATTCCTCGAAATCGAGACGCCCACCCTCGTGGCTTCGACCCCGGAGGGTGCCCGAGACATGCTGGTTCCCAGCAGGCTGCGAGAAGGGCATTTCTATGCACTTCCCCAGTCTCCGCAGCTCTTCAAGCAGCTGCTCATGGTGTCCGGTGTGGAGCGCTACTTCCAGATCGCACGTTGCTACCGCGACGAAGACCTGCGTTCGGATCGCCAGCTCGAGTTCACACAGCTCGACCTCGAAGGCAGTTTCTGGGGACAGGACGAGGTCCTCGACACGATCGAGCAGACGCTGGTGGCAGCCACCGAAGCCGTGCGCGGCGTCCGTCTCACAGAGCCCTTCCCGCGATTCACGTGGCGAGAGGTGATGGACCGCTACGGCTCGGACAAACCCGACACGCGCTTCGGCATGGAGATCGTCGATCTCGGCGATCTCTTCGCCGACTCCGACTTCGGTGTCTTCACGGGTGCACTGGAGGGCGGCGGCGTCATTCGCGGCATCAACACCGGTGGCAGGGACTTCCCCCGATCGAAAGCCGACGAACTCACCGACATCGCCAAGGCGAACGGAGCCAAGGGTCTCGTCTGGATGGTGGTGAACGACGACGGAACCGTCCGATCTCCGATCGCGAAGTTCCTCTCGGAGGGAGAGATCGACGGACTCAAAGCCCGTCTCGAGGGTGAGCCCGGGGACGTTCTGCTCCTCGTCGCAGATCGCTGGAAGACGGCGGTCACCGTGCTCGGAACGCTGCGCAACCTGCTCGGTCGCCCCGAGAGGCACGACGAGTTGGCGTTCCTGTGGGTGACCGACTTCCCGATGTTCGAAGAGGAGGAGGACGGGTCGATCACGTTCAGTCATCACCCGTTCACGACCCCTCAGGACGTCGACGTGATGGCGAGCGAGCCCCACCAGGCGCTCGCTCGGGCCTACGACGCGGTGCTGAACGGCGTCGAGCTCGGCTCCGGCAGCGTGAGGATCCACGACCCAGTGCTCCAGCAGAAGGTGTTCGACATCCTCGGAATCGACCCTGAGACCGCCGAGCGCATGTTCGGATGGTTCCTCAGAGCGCTCCGGTTCGGCCCGCCGCCGCATGCCGGCTTCGCGTTCGGGATCGATCGTTTGGTCATGATTCTCCAGAACGAGTCGTCGATCCGCGACGTCATCCCCTTCCCGAAGACACAATCGGGTGTCGATCCCCTCACCGGATCACCGACGATCGTCGACGACCGGCAGCTCGCCGAGCTCGGTATCACCCTGCGAGCCGAGACCCGAACCAGACTCGAGGAGTCGTGAGCCTCCGGGCTCGCTGAAGCCGCCGATGGACCTCTTCGAATCCGCAGGCGAGGACCGCATCCAGCGATCGGCGCCGCTTCCGGCCCGGATGCGGCCGCGCACGATCGACGAGGTCGTCGGCCAGCAGGCGCTCGTCGCGCCCTCGGCAGCGTTCCGCAAGATCGTCGAGTCCGGCCGACCCGTTTCGATGCTCCTCTGGGGACCGCCGGGAACCGGCAAGACGACACTCGCCCGGCTGGTTGCTTCTCACTCGGATGCGACGTTCGTCACGCTCTCGGCCACGTCGGCCGGGGTGAAGGACGTGCGCGAAGTGCTCGCAGCCGCACGCGACCGTCTCACCATGGAAGAGCGCCGGACGGTGCTGTTCCTCGACGAGATCCATCGATTCTCGAAGAGTCAGCAGGACGCGCTGCTGCCGGGTGTCGAGGACGGCACGATCATCCTGGTGGGTGCGACGACCGAGAATCCCTTCTTCGAGGTGAACTCGCCGCTGATGAGCCGAATGACCCTCTTCAGGACCGAGAAGCTCGACGACGACGCGGTCCGGACGATGGTGGATCGAGCACTGTCCGACGATCGAGGTCTCGCGGGCCTCTCGCTGGACATCGAGCCCGAGGCCGTCGACGCCCTGGTCGATCGCAGCGGTGGCGATGCTCGACACACCCTCAATGCTCTCGAGGTAGCGGCCACCCTCGCTGCGAGCCGCCATGCCGAATCGATCGGGTTCGAGGACGTCTCCGAGGCGCTCCAACGTCGGATCGTTCGATACGACAAGGCCGGCGACCAGCACTACGACGTGGTCAGTGCGTTCATCAAGAGCGTGCGCGGCTCGGATCCCGACGCCGCCCTCTACTGGCTGCACCTCATGATCGAGGGGGGAGAGGACCCCGAGTTCATCGTCAGACGGATGGTCATCCTTGCGTCAGAGGACATCGGTCTCGCCGACCCCAACGCGTTGCTGCAGGCCAACGCCGCCGCCCAGGCTCTGTCCATGGTGGGGCTTCCCGAAGCCTCGTTCGCATTGAGTCAGGCTGCGGTGTATCTCGCCGCGGCGCCCAAATCCAACGCCGTGACCAAAGCCATGGGTGCAGCTCGGAACCTCGTCATGGAGACGTCGGGAAGCGTTCCCGAGCACCTCCGGGACAGCCACTACGCCGGCGCTGCGCAACTCGGGCACGGGGTGGCCTATCGGTACGCCCACGACCATCCCCACCACATCGTCGCTCAGCAGTACTTTGCAGATGGCGTCGAGCCGCAGGTGCTGTACCAACCCGGAACCGAAGGCCGCGAGCCGGCCCTGTCGCAACGGCTCGCCTGGATCGATGAGGTGCTCGGCAGATCTGGACGGGCGCGCTCCCACGAAACGGCTGAGTCGGCCGACGGATGAGTAGAGGGCGCGGATCGGCATGCGTCGCGACGACGCGGAGTGCCCCCAGCGGACGGCCGACGACCGAAAGCTCGCAGCCCCGGCTGGCAGTCGGTGGCCGATAGCCGGTAGCCTCCCCCCATGCTCGATCGTCTCTGGTGGTTCGTCACCGGCCTGTTCGCCGGGGGAGTCGTGACCGTCCGCGCCCTTCGCCGCGCACCCGATCCCGTCGATCTGAGGGCGGCGGCCGCCTTGACGACTGCCGACGTCCTGGCGTTCGCAGCCAAGCGCATCAGACCGCCACGGCGGGTGTTCGCGGTTCGGACAGCCGATCGGTCTGCGTGACGGCCGCGTCCACGCCCGTCCACTTCGAAAACTCATCCTGGCTCCAACCGGCCCGTCACTAACCTGACCGCCTCCATGGACTCCAGAACGATTCGCAAGACATTCCTCGACTTCTTCGCAGAGCGGGGCCATGTCGTCAGGCCCTCGGCTTCCGTCATTCCCACCGATCCGACCCTGCTGATGACCAACGCCGGGATGGTGCCCTTCAAGCCGTACTTCCTGGGGGAAGAGCCGGCGCCGTTCGACCGGGCCGTGTCGGTCCAGAAGTGCATCCGGACGATCGACATCGACATCATCGGGACCACGGTGAGGCACTTCTCCTTCTTCGAGATGATGGGGAACTTCAGTTTCGGCGACTATTTCAAGCCCGAAGCCATGAAGTGGGCCCACGAGCTGCTCACCGAGGGCTACGGCCTGGACCCCGACCGTCTCTGGTACACCGCATACGAAGAGGACGACGAGGCATTCGAGCTCTGGGTCGATCATGTCGGCATCGACCCGTCGCGGGTTCAGCGCGGCGGAAGAGACAACTTCTGGCAGATGGGCGTCCCGGGTCCGTGCGGACCGTCCGCAGAGATCTTCTATGACCGCGGTCCCGAGCACGGCGAGGACGGGGGTGCGATCGGCGGGGGAGAGGAGCGGTTCGTCGAGATCTGGAATCTGGTGTTCATGCAGAACATCCAGGACGAGCCGTATCACGTCATCGGAGACCTCCCGACGAAGAACATCGACACCGGGCTCGGGCTGGAGCGGCTGGCCATGATCCTGCAGGGCGTCGGATCCGGATTCGAGATCGACACCTTTCGACCGGTGCTCGAGGTGGGAGAGCGGTTCTCCGGCGTCGAGTACGGCGCGGACCCGATGGCCGACGTGAGCCTGCGGATTCTCGCAGATCACGGGAGGACGATGTCGGTGCTCATCGCCGACGGCGTCGTTCCCAGCAATGACGGGCGCGGCTATGTGCTCCGCCGGATCCTGCGGCGCGCGATCCGCCACGCGTGGAGGCTGGGAGGGGAAGGATTGGTGGCCCCCGATCTCGCCAGGACGACCATCGAGCTGCTCGGTGACTGGTACACCGAGTTGGCCGACAAAGCGGATCTGATCGTCGACGTCGTGACGCGGGAGGAGCAGAACTTCCGCCGCACACTGGCATCAGGACATCAGCTGCTCGAGGCCGCCTTGGACGAGCTTCCCTCCGACGAGCCGCTCCCGGGAACGGTTGCGTTCAAGCTCCACGACACCTACGGCTTCCCGATCGAGCTGACGTCCGAGATCGCCGCGGAGAAGGACGTCGACGTCGATCTCGAGACCTTCGACACGGAAATGGCCGCCCAGCGGCAACGGGCCCGCAAGGAGTGGAAGGGCGGAGACGCTGCAGCCAAGGGAGAGTTCTACCGAGAGGTGCTCGACACCACGGGATTGACCGACTTCGTGGGGTACTCGCGTCCCACCGCCAGCGGGCGAGTGCTGGCGATCGTGCGTGACGGTGAGATGATCGAACGCGCCGAGCACGGCTCCGACGTCGAGATCTTCGTCGACAGGTCTCCGTTCTACGCCGAATCGGGAGGCCAGGTTGGCGACACGGGCACTCTCCGGACGCAGACCGGAGAGGTGGCCGTCGCAGACACACAGCACGCACTGCAGGGGCTGCACGGCCATCGGGGAACGGTGACCAGCGGCGACATCGCAGTCGGTCAGGAGGTCGATCTGGTCATCGACGAACCGCGACGCGATCGGATCCGCAAGTCGCACACCGGAACACACGTGCTCCACTGGGCACTCCGCGAGGTGCTGGGCGAGCATGCCAATCAGGCCGGTTCTCTGGTCGAGTCGGGGCGGCTGCGGTTCGATTTCAGCCATTTCAGCGCAACCTCGGAAACCGAGCTCCGCGAGATCGAAGCCCTCGCCAACTCGCGCCTCATCGACAACGACGAGGTCAGCACCACCGTGACGTCCCAGGACGAGGCCAAGCAGATGGGCGCCCTCGCATTCTTCGGCGACAAATACGGCGAGACCGTCCGCGTCGTGAAAGTCGGCGACTTCTCAGTGGAGTTCTGCGGTGGCACCCACACCTCGACGGCGGGTGAAGTCGGTCCGTTGATCGTCACCTCGGAGGCGTCCATCGGATCGAACATTCGCCGCGTGGATGCTCTCACAGGCACTGCGGCATACGACCATCTCGCCGATCTGCGGGAGAGTCTGGACGCCGTCGGCGGGATGTTGCGGGCCCCTGCGCGAGAGATCCCCGAACGGGTGCGAGGCCTGATGAACAGGATCGAATCGCTCGAGGATCAGATCGAATCATTGCGCGCCGAACGTCGTGGAGAGCTGGGAGAAGAGCTCGCTGCGTCGGCCGAGGACATCGGTGGCGTCAAACTCGTCGTCGCCTATGTCGACGACATGGCCCAGGACCAGCTTCGGCAACTCGCTTTGGGGGTCAGGGATCGTGTCGGCAACGGGGCGGTGTTCCTCGGAGCCAGCCCCAGCGGCAAAGGCGCACTGATCGGAGCAGTGTCCAAGGGGCTCACCGACAAGATCCAGGCCGGCTCGGTCGTCGCAGAGGGCGCCCGAGTGATGGGTGGCGGGGGCTCTCGTGACCCCGAGCTGGCACAGGCGGGAGGACCGGACGGCTCGAAAGCCGAGGCGGCGGTCGAGGCGATCCGCGAAGAGGCACGCAGGATCCTCTCACAGGCATGAGCGTAGGGCGGGTCATCGCCTTCGATCCGGGAAGCAAGCGAATCGGGGTGGCGATCAGTGATCCACTCAGAATCGTCGCAACCCCGCTCACGGTGATCGATGCGCACGAACCGTGGGAAGCCATTGCCGAGCTTCTCGATCGATACGAGCCGTCGGTCGTCGTCGTCGGGCTTCCGGTGTCGCTCAGCGGCGACGAGGGGCCGGCGGCAGAACGCGCCCGTGCTTTCGGAGAGGAACTCTCGGAGCGCTCGGGACGTCAGATCGAGTGGGTGGACGAGCGGTACACCACCAAGACTGCCGAGGAAGCGCTCATCGAAGGGCGCGTCCGTCGCAGAGACCGAAAGGCGGCAGTCGACAAGGTCGCTGCCGCAGTCATCCTCCAACACTATTTAACATCCCAGTCCTGAGCCGAACACGGCCACCGTCTCGACGACGCCGTCGTCGGCCCCCGAATGCGAGGCAGACACCGATGCAACCGACCGAACCAACCCCGCCGGTCTGGCGGACGCTGCGACCGATCTTTGCGATCGCGGCCGTGATCGTCGTCGGGGTCGCGTTGGTCTCGGTTGCAGCGAACCTGGGTGAGCGGGTCGGCGAATCGCTCGCCGACGACGAGACCGCTGTGACGGTGGAGCCGGGTCTCCCCGTCACCGTCGAGATCCCGAGCGGAGCCAGCGGGGAGCGCATCGGCGAGATCCTCGAAGAGAACGGCGTGGTGGCGAGTGCCGCCGAGTTCGAGTCGACGGTGCGGGTCGAAGGCCTCGACAACTCGCTTCGGGCGGGGAGCTACGACCTGGAGACCGGCATGACGACCGCCCAGGTGATCGACATCCTCTCGGCGGGGCCGACCATCCGGGTGTACGACATCACGATCCCAGAAGGCCTGAGGGTCACCGAGATCGTCGACGTGCTGGCCGAGGGCTCCGGCATCGACCGCGTCGCGTTCGAGTCCGCCCTCCTGAGCGGACTGGTGGACACCACCGTCACTGAGGTCGACCTCTCACTGGGCTTGTCGGCCTGGGAGGGGTTGCTCTTCCCCGACACCTACCGGTTCTCGGAGCAGGCCGACGCAAGCGACATCCTCAACCGCATGGCCTCGACGATGGAGCAGCGGATGGACTCCATCGACTGGGCGCCGTTGGAAGCGGCCGGCTTCAGCCGGTACGAGGGCGTGATCCTGGCGTCGCTCATCGAGTCGGAGGTGCGGGTCGCCGATGAGCGCCCGATCGTCTCCAGCGTGCTTCGCAACCGGCTCGCAGACGGTCAACGACTCGAGATCGACGCCACCGTGTTGTACGGGCTCGACACCCGTGATCCCGCACTGTTCAACAACGAGTCCGACTCTCCGTACAACACGTACCGGAACACCGGACTCCCGCCGACTCCCATCTCCGCGCCGGGTCTCGCGAGTCTGCAAGCCGCAGCCCAACCCGCCGAGACGGACTTCCGCTTCTATGTGCTCGCCGACGAGGACGGATCGCACGTCTTCGCCGTGACTTTCGAAGAGCATCTCGCAAACGTCGAGCAGTCCCGGGCTGCCGGCCTTCTCGGCGGATGACGGACCGCATTCATCTGGCGGTCCTGGGCAGCCCCGTCTCGCACTCGCTGTCGCCGGTCATGCACGAGGCCGGCCTGGCGGCGCTCGGGCTGTCGGGAAGCTATGTGGCGATCGACGTGGACGAGGCCGGCATGGCGATTCAGGCGGAGCGGGTTCGATCCGGCGAGCTGAGCGGCGCGAACATCACGATGCCGCACAAACGGGTCGCGGCTCGTCTGGCCGACAGGCTCATGGACGCCGCTGCTCGGGCAGGAGCCGTCAACACCTGGTTCATCGATGAAGGCGCCCTCGTTGGGGAGTCGACCGACGTCGAAGGCGTCCGCTCGGTGCTCGCTCGGAGGGATCTCCCCACCGAAACCCTGTTGATCCTGGGAAGCGGCGGCGCCGCCGCGGCCGCACTGGTCGCGTGTGAAGGTCACCGAATCGCCCTGTCGGCGAGATCGGACACCAAGGCGCGTGCGCTTCTTCGGCAGGTCGGGATCGAGGCGGACCTGGTGCGATGGGGGAGCGGCGTCGATGGCGCAACGGTGCTGAACGCCACACCGATCGGGATGCGGGGTGAATCCCTCGCCGGCGACGTGGTCGATCGCTCCGGGGGGATGTTCGACATGACCTACGGGTCGGGGCCGTCACCTGCACTGCTGTCGGCGCGTGCGGCCGGGAAGCCGACGGGCGACGGCATCGACCTGCTTGCAGCACAGGCCGAGGCGAGTTTCCGGATCTGGACGGGGTTGGACGCTCCGGCCGGACTCTTCGAGCAGGTCGCCAGAAACATCTCAAGACCCCGTCGGACACCACCGATCCAAGACATGTCCGAGTAACAGGAGTTGCCCATGTCCCTCACAGGGAATCTCGAGATCTTTCCGATGCCGGAAGTTCTCCGTCTGCTGTCACGATCGAAGAAGACCGGTTGTCTCAGAGTCGACGCGGTCGAGACCGAAGGCCGGGTCTATCTGGCCGGAGGCGCGATCACGTTTGCAAACACCCAGTCCGACGACGTCGTCCGTCAAGCGCTCATCAACGCCGGCCTCGTCACGAACGACTCGCTGAGAGCATCGAAGAATTCGCTCCCGGATGCGCTGGTGGAAGGTGTGGATCCGAGCTCGATCACGGACTTCGTCCGGGAGTTGGTCGTCGAGAGCCTCTATCGCATTCGCAAGCCGGGACATGGTGACTTCGAGTTCGCGGTCGACGAGGCACCCGCCTACACGTCGGGTCAGCAGTTCGATGCCGAAGTCGCCCTGGCCGAGTCCGATCGACGAGCCGCCGAATGGGCCGACATCTTCGAATCCGTGACCAATCTCGACGCGCCGATTCGCATGGTGCGCGAGCTGCCAGACGACAACAGCGTCACGATCGCTGCGCCGACGTGGAAGGTGCTGGCTTCACTCGAGGGTGGGACCAGTGTCCGAGAGCTCGCATATCGGACGGGCATGAGCGAATTCCGGGCCGCTCGGGAGCTCAGCGGGCTCATCCGCAGCGAGCTCGTTTCGGTCGTCGAGCTCGCTCCGACCTTCGATTCGGGGTACCAGGCTCCTGTCGTGGAGCGACGCGCTCCCGAGCCGATCTTCGCCGAGCCGGAGCCGGCGACGGACTCGCAGCCCGAGTCGGAGCCGGAGCAAGACGTCCAAACGACTGACGACTTCGAGTCCTTCTTCGACGACCCCGAGGTCGAGAACAGCCAGACCGAACAGGACACCACCGAAGAGACCACCGAGGATGCCGGATGGGAGAGTTCTCCCTGGGACACCCCGGCCGAGCCCGTGAGCAACGGTCACGATGCCGAAGGCGCCGGATGGTTCGACGAAGCCGTGGGTGAGGTCGAGACCGAAGACGAGGCGACGGCCGACGAGCCGTCAGAGCCCGCCGCCGAGGAATCCACCTCCGACGGCGGATGGTGGGCGGCAGCCATGGGCGAGACCGAGAAGCAGGCGGACGACCCGACGTCCGACCCTGACAGCTTCCTCGAGAGTGTCTTCTCTCAGCTCAATGAGGGGGATGAGACTGCCGACGAATCGGATGAGGACGAGACGGGTTTCTCGATGGGGCTCCTCCGTCGCCGGCGGATGGGGACGGCCGCCCGGGACATCACCGAGCGTTGATTCTGGCCCCACTCGGACACCCGGAGACGCCCCCGACCTCCCCGGCGGGGGCGTCTCTCTTGTTGGCTCGCACCGACGAGCCCTGTCTGCGTGAAGCGCCAGGCACTAGCTTGACTCAGCCGTGATCGTTCTCCTCGTCGTCGCAGTGGCTCTCGGACTCTCCGTCGGTCCGGTGCTGCACCACATCGCCGTGGCGACCTCCACCCGTACTGCGATCGCCACTCCGTTCGGGGTGTGCCCCGACTGTGCCGTCGTTCGGACTCGCCCCTACCTCGCGTGTCAGAACGGTCACACCGGATCCGCGCGGGAACGATGGTGGTCGCTGGCGTATGTTGCCGTCTTCGTCGGGACGGTTCAGGTCATCGGAGCCACCAGCGAGATCACCGCCTACCTCGTGTTCGCAGGCGTGACGCTGACGCTGGTCATCACCGACCTCGACGAGAAGCTCATTCCGAACAAGGTCCTGTTCCCCGGGGGAGCGGCCGCCATCGTGCTGCTCGTGATCGAATCCGTCGTCAGCGGACGGACCGACCGAATCGGGCCGTCCCTCCTCGCCGGCGCCGGCTACTACGCCGTGTTCCTGGGCGTGCATCTCCTCAATCGTGAAGGGTTCGGCATGGGAGATGTCAAGCTGGCTTTCCTTCTCGGCTTCTTCACGATGTTCGACTCGATTCGCATCTTTCTCGTGTCCGTCTTCTTCACCGGCCTCATCGGCGGACTGCCCGCCCTCGTACTCCTGGCGACACGCCGGGTAGGGCCGAAATACGCCATCCCCTACGGACCGGCCATGGTGCTCGGAGCGTGGGCGGCGATCGCGTTCGGGGAGCCATTCCTCAGCTGGTATCTGGGTCGGTAACCTCCACCGGATGTTCCGATACCTCACAGCCGGCGAGTCGCACGGCCCTGCGCTCGTTGCCGTCGCCGAAGGCCTTCCCGCCGGCCTCGAGGTCGTTCGTGAGGATCTCGCTGCCGAATTGGCTCGTCGACGGCTGGGCTTCGGTCGCGGCGGACGGATGAAGCTCGAACGCGATGAGATCGAGTTCCTCGCCGGCGTGCGCCACGGTGTGAGCATCGGTTCGCCCATCGCCATCGTCGTGCGCAACACCGAGTTCGAGGAGAAGTGGTCCGCCGAGATGAACCCGTATTCGGGGGAGCCCATCAAGCCGTTGACCACGCCGCGCCCCGGTCATGCCGATCTCGTGGGCATGATGAAGTACGACCTCCGGGACGCCCGCAACATCCTCGAAAGAGCGTCTGCACGCGAGACCGCGGCGCGGACGGTCATCGGTTATCTCTCCAAGGTGTTTCTGGCTTCGCTCGGAGTGGATGTTGTGAGCCACGTCGTGGCCATCGGATCCGTCACGGCCGAACCGGGGGCAGTCCCGACGGCATCCGACCTGGGGCGCATCGACGGCTCACCGGTCAGGGTCCTGGAGCCGGAGACCGAGGAGCTCATGATCGCCGAGATCGAACGCGCACGAGCTGACCGCGACACTCTGGGCGGTGTCGTGGAAGTTGTGGTCCACGGCCTCGTTCCAGGAATCGGGAGTCATGTCCACGGCGACCGGCGTCTCGACGCGCGACTCGCCGAGGCACTCATGTCGATCCAGGCGATGAAGGGCGTCGAGGTGGGCGACGGCTTCGAGACCGCCCGGCGCCGCGGATCCGAGGCCCACGACGAGATCCACCGAGACGACGGCGGCTATTCCCGGTCCACGAATCGGGCGGGAGGAACCGAAGGCGGGATGTCGATCGGCGACGTCCTGAGGGTTCGCGTAGCCATGAAGCCCATCTCGACCGTGCCCAAATCTCTTCAAACGGTGGATGTGTCCACCGGCAAGCCGGAACGAGCCTTCTACGAGCGGTCCGACGTGGTCGCGGTGCCTGCGGCCGGAGTCGTTGCCGAACAGATGGTTGCGATCGTGCTCGTACAGGAGATCCAGCGGAAGTTCGGCGGTGACACGATGGGGGACGTCGTCGAAGCCTGGGATCGGTATCGCGCCCGTATCGACCGGTTCTGATGAGAGAACGCCTCTGGCTGGTCGGCATGATGGGGTCCGGCAAGTCGACGGTGGGGAGTGCCGTTGCCAGGTCGATGGGCTCGGACTTCACCGACACCGACGGAATGATCGAGGAGCGCGCCGGCATGTCGATACCCGAGCTGTTCGAGACGATCGGTGTCGTCGCGTTCCGAGATCTGGAGCGACAGGCGGTGGAGACGGCATCGACCTCGGAGGGCGTCATCGCTACCGGTGGCGGAGCGGTGTTGGAAGCCCGCTCACGACGGATCATGGCCGAGACCGGTCTCGTCGTCTACCTGTCGGCCGAGCCGGCCACGCTGGCCCGACGCGTCGGCGACACCGCCGGACGCCCGCTCCTCGAAGGGCCCCGGCCGATCGAAACGCTCGAGAACATCCTGGAAGAACGTGAGCCCCACTATCGGGCCGTCGCCGACCACATCGTGTCCTCGAACGGGCGCCGACGCAGAGATGTCGTCGAGGAGGTGGGACGTCTGTGGACCGATTCGTAGTCTCCGACCAGAGCGAGATCCTGGTGGGTCGAGGGCTCGGTCTGCGACCTCCGGAGCGACCCGACCGCGAGCGCATCGCCATCCTCACGCAACCGGGTGAACCGCGCGCGATCGCCGAGAGCTTCGCCGACGGCTGCTCGGAATCGGTGACCATCGTCGAGCTGCCAGATCGCGACGCGGCCAAGCAGCTCGACGTGGTGGGAGACGTCTACGACCAGCTCGCAGCGTTCAATCTGGGCAGGCACGACACGATCGTCGGGGTTGGCGGCGGAGCGCTGACCGACGCAGCAGGCTTCATCGCTGCCACGTGGTTGCGTGGTGTCGAGTCGGTGTTGATTCCGACAACGGTGCTCGGGGCGGTCGATGCGTCGATCGGAGGAAAGACAGGGATCAACCGGCAGGGCAAGAACCTCGTCGGCGCCTTCTGGCACCCCAGTCGCGTCATCGTCGATCTCGACGTCCTCGACCGGCTCCCGTCGGCGCTCAGATTGGAGGGCCTGGCGGAGATCATCAAGGCAGGGTTCATCAGGGATGCGTCGATCGTCGAGGCGTTCGCAGCGTCCGGGGCCGATGTCCGGCTGGACGACGTGGTGCCGAAAGCCGTCGCCGTGAAGGTCGACGTCGTTCGCTCCGACTTTCGGGAGTCCGGTGACCGCGCTCTGCTCAACTTCGGTCACACGATCGGACACGCAGTCGAGCTCCTGGCACCGATGTCGCACGGATTCGCAGTCTCCGTCGGAATGGTTGCCGCCGGGGTCGTCTCACGTGCACGCTACGGATTCGACGCAGCGTGGATGACGGACCTGCTGTTCTCGACGGGCCTCCCCGTTGCGTCGGCCGGCATCTCCAGATCTGCGGCTCTCGAGCTCGTCCAGCGTGACAAGAAGCGCACGGCTGACGGAATCAGAATGGTGCTTCTCCGAGCGGTTGGTGATCCCGTCGTCGAGGTCGTCTCGGTCGAAGAGGTCTCCGGAGCATTGGAGTCCATCGGAGCCGTCTGATCACCGAGGTACGCTGGTGGCTCCCACCGCGACAGAGGGTCTCTCCAACAATGGTCTCCACCAACGATGCACGCCCGGGCATGGCCCTGGACCTCCCCGATGGGCTGTTCTCGATCGTCACGTCCGAGCATGTCAAGCCCGGAAAGGGCAAGGCCTTCGTGAGGATGAAGCTCAAGAACATCGAGACCGGTCAGGTGGTGGACAAGACCTTCCGCGCAGGCGAGGACGTCCAGCAGGCCATCATCGAGAGACGAGATCACCAGTTCCTCTATCGCGACGACATGGGATATCACTTCATGAACCTCGACGACTTCAGTCAGATCCCATTGACCGAGTCGGACGTCGGGGAGGCGGCACCGTATCTGCTCGAGGGAGCGACGGTCTCGCTCACCTCCTATCAAGGGACGCCCATCGGTGTCGATCTCCCGGCATCGGTCGAGCTGGAGGTGACCTATGCCGAGCCGGCAGTGAAGGGGAACACCGTCTCGGGGGCAACCAAGCCCGTCACCGTCGAGACCGGGCTCGAAGTCCAGGTGCCCCTGTTCGTCGAGAGCGGCGACCGAATCAAGGTCGACACCCGCACCGGCGAGTATCTGACTCGGGCGTGACCATCGAGACTGCCGAGCCTCGTGAGCGCGCCTTCTCGGCGTTGTATCGCGCCGACCAGCTCAAGGTAGACACCGTGGAAGGCCTCTCAGGGAGAGCCGAACGATTGGCGGTGGGGACCCTTCGTCACCTCGTCGAGATCGACCGTCTGATCGAATCCGCCGCCGAGCACTGGACCGTGGACCGCATGCCGGCTGTGGACCGAGCACTCATCAGGCTCGCCACCTATGAGCTCGCCCACGAGCCCGACACTCCGACCGCCGTGATCCTGAACGAGACGGTGCGCATCGCCAAGGAGTACTCGACCCAGAACAGCGGCCGCTTCGTCAACGGCATCCTCGCCACGATCGCCAAACGCGTGCGAACGGGTCAAAGCCCCGGCGCTTGACGTGCTGTCCGCATTCGGCGATCCGCTGTCGATCGCCGATGGCCGGCAGCCGACAGCACTCCTCTCGCGACTACTGAAAGCAACGCGGTCGTCGTTAGCCTCACCGCATGGTCGATCGAGTGTTGGTAGCCGAGCCGCGTGGGTTCTGCGCGGGTGTCGAGATGGCCATCAAGGCGCTCACCTGGATGGTGCGGATCTTCGACGGTCCCGTGTACTGCTACCACGAAATCGTGCACAACGAGTGGGTCGTGAAAGCCTTCGAGCGTGTCGGTGTGGTCTTCGTCGATCACATCGACGAGGTGCCCGAAGGAGCACCTGTGATGCTGTCGGCACACGGTTCGGCACCCGAAGTCGTCGCCGGGGCCCAGGACCGGGCCGCGATCGTCATCGACGCAGTGTGCCCACTGGTGACCAAGGTCCATCACGAGGTCAAGCGGATGTCCGAGAAGGGCTTCGACATCCTCTACATCGGTCATGAAGGCCACGACGAGGCGGTCGGCACGGTGGCAGAGGCACCGGAGGCGATCACGTTGATCGAGCCCGAGCGGGGCCTCGGTGACTTCGAGCCCGCCGACCCCTCCAAGGTGGCCTTGCTCGCACAGACGACCCTCGGTGTCTACGAGTGGCAGGAAGTCATGGATTCGGCGCAGTCCAGGTATCCGGAGCTCTGGACGGCCCGTCGAAGCGACCTTTGCTACGCAACGACCAACCGCCAGTCGGCTGTACAGGAACTCGTCGAACACGCAGATCTCATATTGGTCGTGGGGTCCGAGAACTCTTCGAACACCCAGGCGCTCGTTCGGGTTGCACTCGAACACGGAGTCCCGGCCCATCGAATCGACTCTGCAGATCGGATCCGCGACGAATGGCTCGACGGCGTCTCCGTCGTCGGGCTCACAGCCGGGGCATCCGCCCCCGATCACCTCGTGCAGGCAGTGATCGACCGGTTGGATCCGAAGCTGGGCTTCGAACTCTTCTCGGTGACCGAGGAGGAGGAGTACTTCCCGCTTCCTCCACAGCTTCGAAACTTCGTCGGAGTGCTGCAGGCCATGATCGAAGCCTCCGTGACCGCCAGGCCTGCCAAAGAGCGCGGATTGCTCGAGACCGATCGAACCTGGACCGCCACCGAGGCCCTCGACCTGTTGTGACGGTTGCTCGAGTCAGCTCACGCTGATCGCGCCCGAGGTGCTGTCGGCCATCAGCTGTCGGCGATCGAGCAAGGGCGGACACCGGCTTGCGGTCGGCGGACTGCGGATCGCGTCGGCGACGGAGGAGCCGATACGCTTTCGGCATGCTTCCCATCGTCGCCGTCGTCGGACGTCCCAACGTCGGCAAATCAACTCTGGTCAATCGCATCGTTGGTGGCCGGCCCGCCGTCACCGAGGAGATGCCCGGAGTCACTCGGGATCGCCGCGAGTTCCGCGCCGAGTGGATCGGCCGCGAGTTCCTGCTGGTGGACACCGGTGGGTGGGAGCTCAAACCGGGTGAGCCCATCGTCTCGGAGATCCGGCAACAGGCCGAGGCCGCACTGGCGACGGCCGATGTGATCGTCTACGTGACCGATGCGACAGCGGGGGTGAGTGACGACGACGCAGGAGTGATCAAGATGCTCCGAGGCGCCGAGGCGCCGATCGTGTTCGCAGCGAACAAGGTCGACGACGCCGGCAAGGAGAGGATGATCGATGATCTCTGGTCGCTCGGGATCGGAGAGCCGATGCCGGTCTCGGCCTTCCACGGCCGCGGCATGGGTGATCTGCTCGACCGGATCGTCGACCTGCTGCCCGAGACGGAAGAACAGGAGCCCCCGGATGATCTGCCTCGCCTGGCCATCATCGGCCGTCCGAATGTCGGCAAGTCGACACTCCTCAATCACCTCCTCGGCGAGAACCGTGTCATCGTCTCCGACGTGCCAGGGACCACTCGCGATCCGATCGACACCCTCGTGGAGCTCGAGGGGATCCCGTATCGCCTGATCGACACCGCCGGTATCCGTCGCAAACCGAAGATCAGAGAGGACGCCGACTTCTATTCGGTCCTTCGTGCACGCGAGATACTCGCAAGCGCCGACGCAGCCCTGTTGGTGATCGACGCAATCGATGGTGTGACGCACCAGGATCAGCGGATCGCGGCCGAGGTCGTCGAGGCCGGCGCTTCGCTGGTGATCATTCTCAACAAATGGGATGTGATCGACGAAGAGGCCCGTGAGATCATGGAGCGCTCCCTGGGGGATCGGTTCGGATTCGTCTCGTGGGCCCCTGTCATCCGCATCTCCGCCCTGACAGGAGCACGGACCAAGCGGATCCCCGGGGCCATCGCGTACGTCTTGGAGACCCGAGAGCATCGGATCGGTACCGGCGAACTCAACCGGCTGGTTCGGGAGTGGACCGGCGCACACCCACCGCCGGTCCGCAAGGGACGCAGGCCCCGGATCCTCTACGCCGTCCAGGCTGACGTGGCTCCACCGACGTTCATCGTGTTCGTCGCCGGGGGAGAGCTCGGGCCGGACTATCTCCGCTTCCTCGAGGGGAGGCTTCGGGGCGAGACCGACTTCACGGGCGCCCCCATCCGCATCATTGCCCGACGTCGTGAGCGCCGACCGTCGTGACAGACGAGTCGCCGTTCCTTCCTGAGGAGGAACCCGAGCCCGAAGACCTTCCGGTGCCATGGGGGTTCCGCATCACGTTGATCGCAGCAGGCATCTACCTGTTGTATCGGTTCGGACAGGGAGTCGTCTGGGTCTTCGAGCGGGTCTTCTGAACCTGCGCCGCTCCGAATGTCGCAGCCGGCATTGCATCTCACTACTCGGCGACGACCTCGAAGACGGCCGCTCGCCACAGTCCTGTCGTGTGGAAGTCTGGGGGACCCACATCGAGGATGTAGGTACCAAGTTGGAGATCCACCGTCCAAGTGTGGCTCCCTGGTGCGAGTGCACCCGAACCTTCGAGCTCGATCTCGGAATACCCTTCGACGGGCAGTCCGGCAGGCAC
>CBDTXZ010000012.1:0-32816 GCA_965364515.1 uncultured bacterium | reverse complement strand
TGCACCGGTCACTCCTCGGCTCGAAGGCAGTTCTCCATGAGGGTACTATTCAGGTTCTCCTGTGGGGCACTTGAGCCGGTGGACACGGGACGATTGCGGGTTTGGCTTGTCGGCGATGATCTCTCGGGGGAAGCCGGCAGCCGTGTGCGCCGTAATCGCGCTGCTCGCGCACCAGCAGCATCGGGGTCTCATGGGTGATCATCAACTCGCTGTTCTCGCACAACGCCGCAATCGGCGTCGGAGCGAACCCCGCACGTTCCGGTACGCCGGGCGGCGGCAACGGTGGCGGCATCTACCTCGATGGCAACACCATGACATTGCAGCTCGTCGCGTCTGCTATCACCGACAATGTGGCCAATGAGGGCGGTGGAGCCGTCTTCTTCGTGAGCAACGACCGGACCGGGACCATGTCGATCACCGACCCGGTCTTGCGTGCGAACCCCAGCCTCGGTTTCGAGACACGGGGTCTCCCGGGGATCTTCGTGCTGGCCGCATCGCCGCCGACCATCGTGAACTCGATCATCGAGTGACGACTCCGGTGCGCTGCTGCCCCGACACCTCGCTGAATCCGACGGCCAGTTACACCTAGCCTTCGATCATGAACACGATCACACCGTTCAGGCGCATCTGGGGGGCCTCGAACCAGGGCCCGCGCGTCCTCCTGGTGCACGGCCTCTCCTCGTATTCCGGAACGTGGTGGCGTATCGCGTCCGGACTGGCGGACCGGGGCTGTCACGTCGTTGCGCCGGACCTCCGTGGGCACGGGCAGTCACCGACCACCACGGCCTACCTCTTCGTAGAAATGGCTCGTGACCTCGCAGAACTCGGGACGAGCTGGGATCTCGTCGTCGGCCACAGCCTCGGGGGGCCCATCGCCGTCGAGTTCGCCCTCGGTCCAGGTGGCGCTCGCCAGCTCCTGCTCCTGGATCCGTTCCTCGATGCGGACGACGACCTGTTCGACGTCCTGGTCGCCGACCAACTCTCGGAGCTGGACCCCCTGGCCAGTGCCGACTCCATTCACGCCATTCACCCCGACTGGAGCACCGAGGATTGCCACCACAAGGCCATTGGAGCGCGGCAGACCAGTTCGTATGTCGTCGAGCGATGCCTTCGGGACAACACCCCCTATCACCATCTGCCGCGCCTCGCCGAACTCTCGATGAGAACCCGCATCCTGGGCAGCGACCCCCTGCACGGGGCCTTGTTCCAACCCGGAGCGGAGCGTGCGATCGACAACCAGTTGGTGTCGTACCGGATGCTCCCCGGGGTCGGACACAGCATCCACCGGGAACGTCCCGCGCTCGTCGTCGAAGAAGCGGTCGCGCAGGTGTCCTAGTCGCCACATTGTGACCTTCAGACGTGGAGATCGTCGGCACACATCGCCACACTCGAGCCATGGCAGTCCACGATCCCATCAACGGTCTCAGGGTGGGTGCGCTGGCGGGCGGGCTGCTCGGCGCCCTCGTCACCGTCCTGTCGAGTCCCTCGAACGCGTGGGCGGTGTTCCTGTTCGGAACGATCGGCGGCGCGGTGGGCTACTGGACGGAGCGAAGACGCCTGGAGGATGAGCGACGCGGCCCTCCCGACGATGGACCGGGCCAGGCCGAGGCTGATCAGGCGTGAAGCTCCGCCATCAGATCGTCATCAGGCGGGCTTCCGAGAAGTCCATGATGTCGAAGGTGGCACCAACGGGATCCTCGAGGACCGCGAACCTGCCGATCTCGACCGGCGTGGTCTCGACGAGCACGCTCCCGCCCAGGTCGACGGCGGCGCGCTCGGTGATGTCACAGTCTGCGACTGCGAAGTAGACCGCCCAGTGAGAGGGCGCCTCGTCCGGTGCGTTGGGCGGCAAGGCCAAGAGGCCTGCCACTGCCTCACCGTCGAGGGTGAAGGTCGAGTAGCCGTCGTCCGAGGTCGTGGTCTCCCATCCGAAGACCGACTCGTAGAACCGCTGTGACGCTGCCACGTCGCGGCTCAGGGTCTCGACCCAGCAGACCGATCCCGGCCGCACGGACAACCACACGCCGTCTGCGGATGGACCACCCGAGATGAGGGCGAACATCGCACCGGCGGAGTCGGCGACGACGCTCACGCGCGCACCGCCCGGGATCGCAAACGGAGGCTCGAGTACGCGGCCACCCGCCTCCCCGACGGCGTCGACCGTCGCATCGATGTCGCGGACATTGAAGAAGACCGTCCACGCTGCCGGCTCACCCACCATCTCGGGGGGTTGCGCCATGATCCCACAGATCTCTTTCCGGTCCATCGACGCGACGTGGTAGTCGCCCATCTCGGTCGTTTGCGTCACGAATTCCCACCCCAGGAGCTCGCGGTAGAAGTCGATGCTCGCATCCGCATCCGAGGTCGAAAGATCGACCCAGTTGGGAGCGTTGTACGTTGCAGCGTTGACCATTCCCAGACCTCCAGTCTTCCTCGACCGTATCCCCAGATCCGTGTGCTCGACAAGAGTCGTTGGTGAGTTGGAGGCGCTCGAGCCGGTGACAGGGCCGGGCACCAATCGGTCGTTCGACCCTGTCGTTCTCACCCGGAAGTCCGGACGGTGTCACTGACGAGGACCCGCCGTTGTCTGACCAGACCACCGAACGCACCCGCACGACGCAGTCGAACCCACCGGACCGACCTGCCGGCCTTTCGAGCGTCGATGTCGCCCAGCGGATGCGTCGAGGTGACGTGAACACGTCGTCGTCCACGGTGTCGAGGACGGTCGAGGAGATCGTGAGGGCCAACGTGCTCACGCGTTTCAATCTCCTTGTCGGATCTCTGATGGCTGTCGTGCTCGTGATCGGTCCTGTTCAGGACGCCGTGTTCGGCCTCGTGATGGTGGTCAACTCCGCCGTCGGGATCATCCAGGAAGTCCGGGCCAAGCGTGCACTGGATGAGCTGGCGTTGCTCGCTCCGAATCGAGTCTCCGTGATCAGGGACGGGTCACGCCAGGAGATCAGCCCGGATCAAGTGGTGCTGGACGATCTCATCGTCGTGGGTCGCGGCGACCAAGTGGTGGTCGACGGCGTGGTCATCGATTCGGCAGGGCTCGAACTCGATGAGTCTCTCCTCACCGGTGAGTCGGAGCCCCGAAGAAAGCAAGCCGGTGAGGAATGCCTGTCAGGTTCGGCGGTCATCGCCGGAGCGGGGACGTTCCGCGCCACCCGCGTGGGGGAGCGGGCGTATGCGGCGACGATCACCCGCGAGGCGCGGAAGTTCGAGTTGGTCGGGTCGGAGCTACGGACAGGAACCGATCAGATCCTCCGCTGGGTTGGCTGGGCGATCGTGCCGACGGCCTTCATTCTCGTGTGGAGTCAGGTCCGGGCCGCAGAGTCGTTGTCCGACGCCGCCAGGGGTGCAGTGGCCGGCACGATCGGAATGGTGCCACAAGGCCTCGTGCTCTTGATCTCGGTTGCGCTGGCCGTCGGCGTCGCCCGGCTGGCTCGTATGCGCGTCCTCACCCAGGAACTCGCAGCGGTCGAGGGGTTGGCCAGAGTGGATGTCGTGTGCCTCGACAAGACCGGGACCATCACACACGGACGACTGGACGTCACCGACGTGGTTCCCCTCTCAGACCGAGAGTTCGCTTCGGCACTGGCGGCGATTGCGCGCGTCGACCCCGATCCGAACGCGACCATGCGAGCGGTCATGGGCGCATTCCCCGACGATCCCGGCTGGAGCTGTGTCAGCGCCACTCCCTTCCGCTCGGACCGCCGGTGGAGCGCAGCCGAGTTCGAGGGCGAGGGCACATGGGTACTGGGCGCCGCCGAGATGCTCGCGGACGGAGATCGCCAGATCGGCGGGTTGGTCGCCCGACATGCCGCTGCCGGGCACCGAACACTGATTCTGGCCAAGAGTCCGGTCGACCTCGACGACGGACTGCCGGATGGCCTCCAGCCGACGGCTCTCGTGGCGATCGGGGACGCCGTACGCGAAGACGCATCCGCCACGATCGACTATTTCACCGATCAGGGCGTAGACGTCAAGGTGATCTCTGGAGACCATCCCGCCACGGTTGCTGCGATCGTCTCCCATGCGGGCATCGAGGGACCCGCCCTATCGGGTGAAGATCTCCCTGACGACCGGGAAGAGCTCGCACAGGTCGCCGAAGACACAGCCGTCTTCGGACGGATCGCACCCGGGCAGAAACGAGCGCTCATCCGCTCACTTCAGAGCCGAGGTCATGTCGTTGCGATGATCGGCGATGGAGTGAACGACGTGCTGGCACTGAAGGCCGCCGACGTCGGGGTTGCAATGGGGTCTGGATCGAGCGCTGCTCGCACGGTTGCTCCTCTCATCCTGGTCGACGGCCGCTTTGCCGTGATGCCGCACATCGTCTCAGAGGGCCGCCGAGTCATCGGGAACATCGAGCGAGTTGCGAGCCTCTACGTCACCAAGACCGTCTACGCCTTTCTCCTGGCGTGGGCGGTCGGGATCGCCGGCTGGGCCTTTCCGCTCCTTCCACGCCACTACACGGTCATCGGCGTGGCAACGATCGGAGTGCCGTCGTTCTGGCTCGCACTCGAACCCACGAGCAGACGGGCGACGTCGGGATTCGTCGGTCGGGTGCTGAGATTCGGCCTTCCCGTGGGAGCGCTCACGGCAGCGGCCGGGTTCATGGCATTCTGGGTCGCACGTGCAGAGAACGTCAGCCTCTCGGACGCGCAGGCGGTCACGACCCTGACACTCGTATCGGTCGGCCTCGGGGTCCTGGTGACGGCGGCCCGCCCGCTGACACCACTCCGCAAGCTGATCGTGACGGTCATGGTCGCCGGAACCGTCGCCACCTTCGCCGTTCCCGGTCTCCGGGACTTCTATGCGCTGTCCCTTCCGCGGCCGGTGGTGGTGCTGGCGGCGTGTGGCATCGTGTCGCTCACGGGTGCCGTCATGTACGTCGCGCTCCGTGCCTCGGGTTGGTGGCGTGAACTGCCCACGGCCATTCGAGAGCTCGAGAAGCTCGCTCACTGACGAGCGCTGAACGACCTGCTCGGGCGCTCCCGACTGCGCCGGGCGACTGTCGGCGGGCACGGAGCGACGATCGAGACCGGCACCACTCGGGAAGGGGCTTCCGCCTCTGGGTCGTGAGGTATCGGTACCGGATAAGGGGAGCATGAGGCACTCGAAGGCATCCAGCGGCTCACTCTGGGTGGCGATCGGGCTCATCTTCGTCGTGGCGGGCGTGGTCGTGGACGGCCCTGCGCTCGCGATCGCCGGAGTCCTTGGGCTACTGGCCGGTTTGTACGCCCGGAGCACATCGGCCTGAATCGCGGCCTACCGAGTCAGCTCACCACTCCTGAGCTCCAGGACATCGAAACTCAGTCGACCGGGGATCCGAATCTCAGGAGGTTTCCATCGGAGTCCCGGTACGAGCCTTCGATTGCTCCGTACTCGGTCTCGACAGGCTCGGTGACCTCGCCTCCGGTGTCGGCCTGGCTCCACTCCCGTGCGAGTGCCGCTGCATCGGAGACCAACAGGTAGGCGACCGAGTTCGAGCGGAGCGGCTCCATGCCTGCCACGAGCGCAAGGTGGATGGTGACCCCGTCTCGCACCGCGTACGCATACGTCTCGCTGTGCTGTCGCACGGTGAAGCCGAGCGAACGGTATCGGCCCATCGAGGACTCGAGATCCCCAACGGGGAAGACAGGGGCGATGTTTTCGAGATATGCGGTCATGGGTCAACCATAAGCCGCACGGCCTCGGTCGACGCAACCGGGCGGGGCATATCGACCCCGAGGGCTCAGGCGGCGAGCCCCGACATGAAGCCACCCTGAGCTGTGGTTCCTCGCGGGACCCCGCTTCGAGGACGAGCCGGAAGGTCGATCCGTGCCCGCGGCGGCTGCGGAGGCAGTGGCGACGTTGGCGCCGTGGATCTCCTCGGTCCACTCGTGGGCGACTCGCTCCGCCAGCGCGGCCGTCTGTTCCTTGAGTTCAACCAGCTTGGCTTGTGCTCCTCCGATGGCAAGCGTCACGAGGACGAAGATGAAGGGCACCAGATTGATGACCAACAGGGCCGGCGGGCCCCCAGTGCAGGTACACCTCCGACCACCCCTGGGTGATCCCGGTGACCACGAGTGACCCGATCGGAAAGAGCAGTCCGAAGAGAATCCGGCGACGACCCATTCGAACACGAGCTTCTGGTTGCGACTCATGAGAGGTCTGTCGGCCGAAGGTGACCCGCCTCAGCGCCGAGGACCCGCTGGTATCGGCGTCTCCTTCGACCCGACCACCCCGACTATCGGCCCCAGAGAGAGAACGTCACGTGACGTCGTCGAGGAACTCGATGTCCACCATCAGGTCTGCGGCGAGCGCCTCGACCTCATCGATCACCGAATCGCTCGAAACGTTCGCGGGGAGTCGCACCCGGGCGACGGCCTCGAAGAGCGAACCACCCGCCATGGGAGCGGGACTCGTCCTGGTCTGGAGGTCATCGATGCTGATACCGCGGTTGGCAAGCAGATGGGAGAGCTCGTGAACGATTCCGGGATGATCGTTGCCGACGAGTCGGATCTCGATGGCTGCGCCCGCCACGGTCTTGTCGTGTCCTTGCTCGACCGACAGATGGAGCAGGCCTGAGTGTTCGAGCGATTCGAGCGCCTGAATGAACTCGCTCGAACGTTCGCCGGAGAGGGTGACGAGTACGACCCCTGCGAACTTCCCTGCGAGTTGGGTCATGTGGCTCCGGTCCCAGTTGCCGCCGTGATCGGTGATGACGCCGGACAGGGCATCGACGAGCCCGGCCCGATCATCGCCGAGGACCGAGATGACGAAAGAGGCCATGACGGCACTGTACCGGTGAGCTGGAGGCTTCGAAGGCGGGGGAGTGGAGGGATCGAGAATCCCAAAGAGCCCGGCTCGGCCGTCCTACGCTCGCCGTATGTCGGCATCAGGCATCGGAACACTCAGAGAGACCCAGCTCCACGCCTCGCTCAAGCGGTGGTACTCCGAGCCCGACGACGTCTTCGAAGCCCCGATCGGAAGGTACGTGATCGACATCGTCCGGGGCGAGCAGCTGATCGAGATCCAGACTCGTGGGTTCTCCTCGATGAGGTCGAAGCTCGATGCCCTCTTGGATCAACACCGCATTCGCATCGTCCACCCGATTCCGGAGAGCAAGTGGATCGTCCGGGGACCCCACGACGGGAAACCGAGCACGCGGAGGAAGTCCCCGAAGTCAGGAAGCCTGTACGACGTCTTCGCCGAGCTCGTCAGCTTTCCGACCCTCTTGGACCATCCGAACCTCTCCCTCGAACTCCTGCTGACACACGAAGAAGAGCTCAGACGCTTCGACGGAAACCGAAGCCGCAGGCGGAAGGGCTGGGCGGTGGTGGAACGCCGGCTGCTCGAGGTCGTCGACCGCCGAGTCCTCGAAACACCTGACAACCTCTCCCAATTCTTGCCAGACACCTTGGGGGAGCCGTTCACGACCGCCGAGCTCGCAATGGGAATCGAGCGTCCCCGACGGCTTGCGCAACAGATGGCCTACTGCCTCCGGGAGATCGGCGTGATTGTGATCGTCGGCAAGTCCGGCAACGCATTGCAGTATCGCTCACAGGCCCGATCTGGCTAGCCCACGGCGAATCGTATGCTGGTCACAGAACGTCCGAGGAGGTTCATGGCCAAGTATGAACAGCCTGAGTATTCGGTGGTTGGATCAGAGCCCGATTACGAGGTGCGGCTGTACGAGTCACATCTGGTCGCGGAGACGTCCGTGCGGGGGAGCTTCGAATCCACCGGGAGCGTGGCATTTCGGCGTCTTGCCGGGTACATCTTTGGTCGCAACTCGACCGGCACAAAGATGAACATGACGGTTCCGGTGACACATCTGCCTAGCGCCGACGGCACCCATCGCTATCGATTCGTTTTGGAGCGCGCCTACACCGAAGATTCCCTTCCCCGACCGGTCGAGGGAACGGTTGGAGTCGCTCGAGTCCCAGGCGGGCACTACGCCGCCGCCGGGTACCGGGGAGGCCGCGGCGAACGGAGGTACCGCAAGGCCGAATCGTCGTTGCTGTCAGCGCTCGAGCGCGATGGCATTCGGGTGCGTGGCACCCCGGAGGCCGCCGTCTACGACGGACCGTTCGTCCCTGCCCCACTCCGAAGGAACGAGGTGCTCGTTGCGATCGACTGGCCTCCGGACGGCGCAGACACGAACTCATAGCGCCGAGAACACCACCGCCCGCGATCCGAAATCGCTGCGCGGATGCGACCGAACACCGTCAGCCGGCGGACCGCGAGTTCTCGAACAGATAGTGCGACACGCCGAACTCATTCCCACGCGAGACGCCCCAAGTACCGATGCTCGCCAGCAGAAACAGTCGCCAACGAGAGAGTTGAAGCTCGGGAGTCGCCGGATCGTCCCCGGTGGCGAGTGTCTGCAGGCAAGACTCGCGGCTCGCATCGAGTAGATCGAGCCATGCCTGGAGGGTCTTGGCGTAGTGGGTGCCGTTCATCCACCAGTCGTCGACGACCACCATGTCGCGCTGCTCGTGCAGAAGGAGGTCGTGAGAGGGCATCGTGCCGCCCGAGAAGAACTGTCGGGCCATCCAGTCGGACGGATCACTCTCATCGAAGTGCCATGCCGCATCACGATGAGAGAACACATGGATGAAACAGGTCCCGCCGGGTTTCAACCAGGCACTCACCCGGTGAAGCAGTTCACGATGATTCCGGACGTGTTCGAACATCTCGACCGACACCACCCGGTCGAAGCCGTCACGTTGGGTTTCGAACTCGGCGATGTCGGCGGTGACGACGGTGAGGTTGTCGAAGCCGCGCTCGGTCGCCTCTGCGTCGATGTGTGCTTTTTGGGTGCGAGAGTTCGACACTGTGAAAATCTCGGCGTTCGGAAACCGCTCGGCCATGTACAACGAGAGCGAACCCCATCCGGCACCGAGTTCGAGGATGCGATCGCCGTCCTCGAGACCGGCACGACCCACCACCTGATCGAGTGCAGCCTCCTCCGCATCGGCGAGGTCTGCGACTCCCTCGGGCCAGTAGCACGATGAGTACTTCAGCCGAGGCCCCAGGATGAGTTCGAAGAAGGCCGAAGGCACCTCGTAGTGCTGGCGGTTTGCGTCCTCGACGTGGGTGGTGATCGGTCCAGCGGCGCGTTCGGCCAGCAGTTCGCGTTTTCGTTGCGCGATACCCTCAAAACCGCCACGCCGTTCGTGACGCACCTTGCCCCGGACCCGGAGATCGATTGCGGTTCGCAGAACCGGATCGGGGACCCGACCGGACTCGGCAGCAGCGAGGAGGCGCTTGGCGGTGGTCTGACCTTCGGCGGCTTGCGAGGACATGGCAGGGATTCTGGTCGCTGTCGGTCTGAAATGTGAGTCGTGTCCCGTTGGCCGCTGAGCACGACACATCACCGGGTTCCACGGCACCCCACCAGGTATCGCTGGTGGGGGAGGGGGCCGCCCTGTGGAGCACGCGAGGCCGGAAGACTCCGGCGCCCGTACACTCCGACGCCATGTCCGAGAGCCCGCAACTTCCAGATCAACCATCCCCGGACGAGGTCGGACCACCAACCGAGTGGGAGAAGAACTGGGCGATGATCGCCCACATGGGCTCGTTCGTCGCCGCCTGGGTGGCACTCGGGTTTCTGGCTCCGCTCTTCGTGATGCTGACGAAGGGGAAGGAATCGGCCTACGTACGGCGACATGCAGTCGAGTCGCTCAACTTCCAGCTCAACGCGCTCGTCTGGATCGGGATGTCGCTCGTGCTCTTCCTGGTCCTCATCGGCATCTTCATGCTCGCCATCGTCGGGATCTGGTATCTGATCGCGGTGATCATGGGGAGTCTCGCCGCATCGAAGGGCCGCAGGTTCCGTTATGCCTTCATTGTTCGCATCGTGAATTGACTCTTCGAACGGCCACTTGTCGGGAGAGACATTGCGGTGGCGCGACCTGACGGCCGTACTCAGGATTCACCGGGCCCATCGAAGCCTTGAACGCTCGGGCCATCTACCGTTCCGCCGACGAACCGGGAACGGAGGACCAAATCGGAGGAGCGACCGTGTGGACCGATGACAACCTGATGGTGTTGCGCCCCGAGGACCAGAACGAGCGCAACGGGATCGTCGAACTGATGTCCGCCTCCGATTCGGTCGGGGGATGGGGGGTCGTGCTGGTGCGCGGACAGCGAGGGACATCCGGTCGAACCCACATCCACAAGGGCGAGTCAGAGGCATTCTTCATCCTCGAAGGCGACATCGAACTGTGGGGATCGCGGTCGACCACACCGCTCGTGCCCGGGACCTTCGTGCTCATTCCTCCCGACACCGAACACGGCCTCCGGGTCATCAGCGAGGAGGCGAGGTGGCTGGCGGTCTGGCCATCGGCTCTGGATGGCATCATCGATGCCCTCGCTGTGGCCAGGCAAGAAGGTCGAGATGACGCCGAGACGACAGCGGCCATCCGGCGACAGCACGGCACCGAGCCAGGTGGACCCATCCCAGCCGTGGAATAGCGGAGAGGGGACGAGGTCGGGCCCGAGTTCACGGTTGTCACCGCCGAACGGGCTCGGCTTGAACCCACCAATGCAACAACTTTACATAACGTAGATTATGGGCGTTAGGCCGATCTGGCGTCCAGAAGCGAGAGCAGCTCGTCGGCCACTCGTTCGATCTCGCCATGGCCCCATTCCGCCGCTCGCTGCTTGGCGGCGATCAGTCCGCTGCGGTGCACCCGCTCGAAGTCGCCGAAGATGAAGCCGTAACGATCCTTGCTCTGGGCCGATGCTCCGGCGTCGATGGCGAGATGCCACTCACCGAAGCCCTCGTAGCCGTCGCGGTCGATCTTCTCGTTCTCCTCGGCGGGTGACGGCTGGGACTCCGACCAGTCGCTGTCGAGGACGTACTGATGTGACTCGATCATGGACCGCGCCTTCTCGATTCCACCGTCATTGCGTCGATACTCCGTCATGGCTGCAACCTCCCGTACTCGGGCATAAACGTCACTGTGACGTTTATACCCAGAGATCCAGCCATTCAACCCGAGCTCTCGAGCTCGCCGATTGCTTTGGGCTCGGCGTGGATGGAGGCGGCATCATCGATCGCCCGCACCAGGGTCCGAATGATCGAGATGAGCTCAGTCGCGGTCGGATCGTCATCGAGATCGTTCTCCGCGTCGCGAGCGGCGGCCTCGGCGACGTACAGCGCATCCCGAGCCCGAGTCCAGCTGTCAGCTGTCAGCAGCACCTCGTCCGCCGAGAGGCCGCGTTCATCTGCGATCCGCCTCGATTCGTAGGCGCGCTGTCGATGCGATCGCCGGCAGTACTTGGGTGGCCGTCCCGGACCCTTCGTGACTGCAAACCTCCCCCCGCACCATGCACATCTGAGCTTCGATGTTTTCGTCATGTGACGAAATTAGTTCGGCTCCAGCGACATTTCGCGGATCCGAGCCGACAGGAATCGCCGATCCTCCTCCGATGTCGCAAGCTCCTTGGCCGTCTCGAAGGCAGCTCTGGCCTCCCGATACCGTCCGAGCTCGCGCAGCATCGTCGCTCGGGCTGCGTGCATGAGATGAAAGCCATCGAGATCGGGTCCGATCGCATCGAGCGCTTCGAGACCCGCAGCCCGCCCATCCCGCTCCCCCACTGCGATGGCGCGGTTCAGCGCCACGACAGGAGTCGGAAGAAAGAGTGTGAGATGGTCGTAGAGGGCGACGATCTGGTCCCAATCGGTCGCTTCGAGCGTTGCTGCCTGGCTGTGGACTGCCTGGATGGCTGCCTGGAGCTGAAACGGTCCGGGATGGTTGCGTCGAATACAGGCTCGCACGATGGCTTGGCCCTCGTCGATGAGCTCGCGATCCCACGCCTCCCGATCCTGATCGCCCAAGAGCACCACTTGACCCGATTCCCGACGAGCGCCCATCCGGGACTCGTTCAACAACATCAGGGCGAGCAGCCCGGCAGCTTCGGGCTCATCCGGCATCAGGGACACCAGCAAGCGGGCGAGCCGGATGCCTTCACCGCGGAGTTCCTCCTGACCAGGGTCGTCGGCGCCGGTGCTGTAGATCAGATACAGCACCGCCAGGACCGGCTTGAGACGCCGGGGCAGCTCGGCTCCCGACGGGATCCGGTACGGGATCTTCGCCGCTCTGATCTTGTACTTCGCACGAACGAGCCTCTTGGCCATGGATGCCTCGCTGACGATGAAGGCTCGGGCGATATCGGCAACCGACAATCCACCGATGAGCCGCAGCGTGAGCGCAACTTGATGTTCGGGCCGCAGAGACGGATGGCAGCAGGTGAAGATCAGCCGAAGGCGATCGTCGTGCATCAGGTCTTCCTCGGTCGCCGACACGTCATCTGAGTGGAGTCGGTGCGCTTCCGCGGCGGTCTGTTCGACCAGCTCCCGCCCGCGGGCGTCCCGCCGAAGGATGTCGATTGCCCGGTTCCGGGCGGTTGCGATGATCCACCCGGCCGGGTTCGGCGGAATGCCGTCGTCGAGCCACCGCCGGTTCGCAACGAGAAACGCGTCCTGGACGGCGTCCTCGGCGATGGTGATGTCTCCTGAGAGGCGCACCAACGTGGCCACCGCCTGACTACGGACATCTCGAAAGACCCGCTCGACGACAGCTGACCCGACGTTCTCCTGCACACCCACCGCTCAGGCGGGCGGCATCTGGTCGGCGACTCGTCCGGTTGCACGGAAGGGTCGTACCTCGATCGGGCGACCGATGGCATGGGTGACCTTCTCGGCCCACCGCAACGCTTCATCGAGATCCTCCGCCTCGATGACATAGAAACCGGCGATGTGCTCTTTCGACTCTGCGAACGGCCCGTCGGTCATCACGACGTCGCGGTCTGTGGCGGCCACGACGGTGGCAGCATCCGGGCCGTACAACGAGCCACCGAACAGGAAGGTTCCGTTCGCGTCCATCTCGGCCTCCAGAGCGATCACCCGCCCCATGAATTCCTTCATTTGCTCGGGATCGGGCTGTGGTCCGTCGGACGCGCCTTCGCCGGCGTATGTCGACAGCAGGTACTGGCTCATGATGATGCTCCTCGCTCGGCGCAGGCCGTTCCCGCGCTCACCCTGACCACGAACAGAAAGTCTCGATCAGGACACTTTTCCTCAGATACTTCTACTCGACCGAATCCGGGAGTCCGCTCAGCAGATCCACGAGGTGGCGATGCTCGCCCGGGTCGAGGACCTGCCAGCTTGCTCCCGCTCCTTCGTTCGTCTCGTCTTCGATCTCCTCTCGGAGCCGGCGCCCAGCTGTCGTGAGCGCCCCTTTCGAGGCCAGTCCGGCCGACTCCAGGTTCCGCAGGCCAGGATCGTCCGGTTCGACCTCCTGGTCACGCCACAGGGCTGTCATCGCCGATATCGTCTTGGAGTCCAGTCCTCGCGCCCGCCAGGCTGTGACGTGGTCGTGTTGCCGGACGTATCGGAGCGTGACGAGCTTGCCATAGAACCGATGAAGTGGATCGGCGACCGGTTTCAGCGCACGGTGGGCGCAGGCCACGAGATGGTCCTCGGATGCCGCCGCCGCGACACGATCCACGAGTGGACCCGCCTCCGAGATGACAGCTTCGAAACCGGACCAGGTTTGCGTGACGACTTCTTCGCGAGCTTCGATCGAAGCCCTCAGCAACCGTCGGAATCGCTCGGTGGCGATATGGCCGGCGGGGCTTGCGATCAGCAGGCCGCGAGCCTCGAACTCGGCGATTCGGCCGGACACCGAACCTGTGTCGGCGTAAGGCAATCGCGCGACTGCCAGTTCGACGGGAACCGGTACCTGCAGCCAGAACTCGCCCAGATGGGGGATCAACTTGAGCGAGTCGAGGCCGAGATCCCAAGCGATCTTCATCAGCCATCGACCGTGACGGGGCCCGACCTGGCGATTCACGCCGAGAACCAAACGATCGATTTCAACGGCGGATCGAGCCGCGAGGTCCGACATGAGATGACCTTACCGCCCACGACCGGCTGGGATCCGCCCGTGCGACACACGCCTCCCCTCGGAGGGAACCCGACATCTACGCTTCAGGTCTTCATGGGGAACGAGCTCGAGACTCTCAGGACCACCGCCGAAGGGTGCACCGACTGCCGGCTCTCCGAGACGCGCACGAATGTGGTGTTCGGCGTCGGGAGCGCAGACGCCGACGTGATGATCATCGGAGAGGCACCCGGCAAGAACGAAGATCTCCAAGGCGAGCCCTTCGTAGGCAGAGCGGGCCAGCTCCTCGACTCGCTGATGACCGAGGTCGGGATCGAACGAGACCAGGTGTACATCGCCAACGTGCTCAAGTGCAGGCCACCAGGCAACCGTGATCCTCGTCCCGACGAGATCGAAGCCTGCAAGGGGTACCTCCATCGCCAGCTCGAGCTGGTCGCTCCAGTGGTGGTCGTCACCCTCGGAAACTTCGCCACCAAACTCCTCCTCAAGACGGAAACCGGGATCACCCGAATGCGGGGACAGCGATATCGATGGTGGCGGGGCATCATCGTCGTGCCGACGTTCCATCCCGCCGCCGCACTTCGAGGACGCCCCGACGTCGAAGAGTCGATGCGACGTGATTTCGCACTCGTCAAAGCAACTATCGACGAGCTCCCGCCACACCTCGACCCCTGAGCGAATTCACGCACGTTCGGTCAAACGGTGCAGGAGGTCGCCTGCAGACGCTCGAGCTTCCGCAGCGGACCGTGAGACGACGGCCAGGTTGAGCCCCGTGCCTGCCATCACGCGTCGAGGCGAGAGGATGAGTGCGCCGGTGCCGTCGGTTCGACGATGGAAGGCATCCGTGCCCAGAGTCTCGAAGACCTCTGCAAGACTCCGCTCCCGGCCCAGCGCGACTTCGCTCTGGAGGACTGCAAAGGGCCTATCGGGTCGGACCCCGACGATCCGCTTGATGGCGGTCAATGCGGTCGAAACACTGCCCCAACGACCGTTGCATTCCAACCAGTGGATCTGCGCGCCGTTTGCCTCCGCACCGACCAGCACCGAATCGAAGCTGCACCGCCCGAAGTAGCCGAGCTGTTGGAACAGCATCGCCAATCGGAGGCCGTCGCTGTGCAAGCGACTCCGAACGCGGACAGGCAACTCGGTCGTCGATGCCCCCATGAATCGCACACCGTCGAGCATCTGATCGAAGATCGCTTCGATGACGGGCAGACCACTGCGCAGATGGGGAATCCACACCTGTACCGAAGGGCTGGCGACCACAGGGGCGTCCCATCGCCCGACCACCAACGGATAGCGGCCATCCCAACCACCTCTCGAGAGCACCTCTCGTATCCAGTGAACGGTCGGTTCGATTCGAACGGCATCGACTGCGGTCGCCTCGAACGCAACGATTCCCCGACCTCCGGAGCCGGAAGGCGCTTTGACAACGAGTCGACCACCCAGAGATGCCAGCGCATCGAGGTGCGTGCGGAGTTCCCTCTCGTCGGACGCGACGTGGGTCCGAGGCAACGCCTCCGCCCCGAGCACGTCCCTGACGCGCTGTGAGAACCAGAGTTTGTTGTTGACACGCTCGGTGAGATCAGGAGGCGGTCCTGCGACCCGCACGTTCTCTCCGGTGAGCCGTGCCAGCAGCTCGCCGAGAAGCCACACCGATCTCGTGCTGATGTAGGGGACCAATGTCAGGCCGCCCCGAGACCCCGCCAGCCCGATCAACTTCGCCAGGACAGCCGGATCATCGACGAGGCGTCTGGCCAGTGGGGCCCTGGGGCGTGGAGCCGACTGAATCACCGTGATTCGGCCGAGATCGAGATCAGATGCGAGATACCGCTCGAACGCGGGAACACGCTCATCGGCCAACGCGACGATGTCCGTACCTCTCGCAAACCACGACATCCTGTACTCGAGCGTGTGACTGTCTGAAGGGGCTAGCGGGATCTCGCTGTGGTCTTCGAAGATGCAGGCCGGGCCGGCCCCGAGGCCTGGAACGACGCGTCGACGCCACCGGGGATCGCGCAACGCTTCATCGGAGTCGAGCAAACGTCGTGCCAGCTCTGCGATTCGCTCTGCCTGCGTCTCGTCGACGGTCTGGGGCTGCGATTCAACCGACCGGGGAACCCGCCAGCCCGGCGATGCTCCGAGTCGTTCATTCGGGCTGTCAGCCCATCTCGCAACGAGCGTCTCAGATATGGGTGACAAGGGAGAGCTCCGTCCAACGTGGAGAGTCGACCCGCCATGCGAGCAGCCGCTCTTCGAGTTCGGATTGGACGAGCGGCGTCAGGGTTTGCACGCGGAAGAGAAGCACGCCGCAATCCTCCATGTGGTCGAGCATCCCTTCGGCTTGCTGGATCAGGTACGAACCCGAGGACGGCGGAATACGACCATCTGTTGCCAACACTTCTCTCAGCACTGCGAGTCCTTGCTGGTGATCGTCGTACATGGACGGATCGGCGCCGATCGCCGGGTAGAGATCGGCCTCCTCGAAAGCGATGTGAGCCCCCGAATTCCGGTCGATTCGGTCGGCTTCGGCTCGAGCGAGGTCGCTGTCCTGGGCTTCGATCGCCGCGATCAATCGATGCAGTCCCTCGGCGAGTCCACGGTGATCGACCATGAACTCATCGATCAGTGTCGACCGCACCGGTGCCGCCCGACTCACGACCGGCGACGGAGCGCCCGACTGGATTCGGAGCCCCAGGGAGCGGAAGCTCGCGATGCAATCCGCTCCGGCGGAGAACACCGACCCCTCGGGGACCTCCAGCCATTGCTCACCATGCGTGAGCGGTTCCGATGCCACGACCAGTGACCGGTATCCGTCCGGCTGCGTCGTCAGGATGTGCGGATAGCGGCAGATCTCACAATCGGTCACTCCGCTCCGCTGCACGTGATACAACGTCCTCCCCCAGCGCAGCCCGATCAAGGTGTTGCCATCGGTCGCCAACACGTTGAGGCCGATGCGGGCTTCGGCATCCATCTCGCGACACCACCCGATCACGTCGGCAGCCGTGTCGGCGAGCACGTCCGTTGGGTCGCCGGCGGTGTCGTCGAGTCGGGAGAGAAAGAGCCGGAAGAGGTGCTCACTATCGGTCTCACCACGGATGGCCGCCTGGTGCTGCTCGGACATGTGGTCGAGCATCTGAGGCCTGAGCAATTCGAACTTCGGGATGGTTCCGTTGTGAGCGAAGGACCACTCGCCGTGCACGAACGGGTGGGTGTTCTCGATCCTCGCCTCGCCGACCGTTGCCCTCCGCACGTGGGCGATCACGGCCTTGGAGTACACCCGGGCTGCAGCGTCCTTGAACGCCACACTCTGATAGGCGTCCCAAGCCTCACGACTCACCGACGGAGAATGATTCTCGTAGACCGCAATCCCCCATCCGTGGCCATGGCTCCGGCCCGTGGCGTCGATCCTGCTCTGCACCATGAGAGCGTTCTGCGAGTGCACCAGTGTGCACTCGACTCTCGTCGGCTGGGTTGACTTGAATCCGTAGAGACGACACATGCTCGCCTCCGAGCCTTCAACTGATTCTCCGTCCACCCCGACGCCGTGCGAAGGGCCGAAGGTCAGCACCGTGCGCCGTTGGATCGGCTGGTCTCACTTGGGCGAACTTGTGGTGGGAATCGTTCGAGCTAGTTTTCGCACCGTGCCTGTCTCAGATCTCACCGGCGTGCTGATCCACACGACCCCGGATCGCCACGCAGACATGCGGGCGTTCTACGTCGATGCCCTGGGCTTGACACCGCGTTCGGATCGCTCGGGGTTCGTGAACTTCGAGTTCGGCGGCCGTCGACTGACGATCACCGTTCACGACGCAGTCGAGGGCTCCAGCCATGATCCAGAGCGGATCATGGTGAACTTCGAGGTCCGGGACATCGAGGGCACCTTTCGACGGCTCCTCGATCACGGGGCGCCGGCGATCCGCACACCGTCGCCGGAGCCGTGGGGAGGCCGAGTCGCCACCACCGCCGATCCAGACGGCAACATCGTTCAGCTCATGGAGTTCTCGGATTGACTGACCACTCTTCGTGGTGGGACCGCATGCGTGTGCGCTTCCTGGAACACCCGATTCGTTGGTCGGCAACGCTCGGCGTCATCGTGTTCGTCGCGTGGGCGGTCGGCCCGGCGTGGCTGGCGTACTCGTCGGTCGATCGCATCGCCGACGATGCAGACGAAGCTGCCGAGACGTTGAACTCGATCGCCAGGGAGGCGAACCCGCCGGCAGACGACGATGAGGAGCAGACGGACCCGACTCGCCCCTCCCCGATCCCGGGCACGACCACGTTTCTCCTGATCGGTACGGACGACCGAACGGGGTTGGATGATCTCAGCGGCTTCGGTGGATTCGAGGGCCGACGCGCAGACGTCATCGTGCTCGCCAGGATCAACGCCGAACGCAACGAGGTCGAGCTGGTCTCACTTCCCCGCGATCTGGTCGGACCCGATCTCTGCGGCGAGTTCGAGGAGATCCGGATCGCCGACGCATTCGATGGCTGTCGGAGCATCTCGGGCGAGACCGTGCTGCAGTTGACCGTCGAACGACTGACGTCCGTACCGATCGATCACGTCGCGTCGGTCGACCTCGAGGGCTTCCAGGAGGCGGTCGACGAGTTGGGTGGCTACGAGATCTGCGTCGAGAACGCCGTTCGGGATCCGGCGTCGGGTCTCGATCTCCCTGCCGGGTGCACGACCGCTGCAGGAGACCAGACCCTGGCCTGGATCCGGTCCCGACGGACCGAAGAGCTGGTCGACGGCAGGTGGCAGACGATCAGCGGCGCAAACGATCTCCTCCGCAACGAACGAGAACGCCAGTTCCTGGTGGACATGTTCGACCGGATCATCGCAGCGACGAATGTTCGACAACTGCAGAGTCTCGCCGCCACGGTGTCTCCTCACCTCAGCCTCGACACGAATCTCGACCTGTCGAGACTCATCCAGACCGGGTGGAACATGCGGCTCCTGACCCGCGACGACATCTCGACACGTGCGATACCCGTTGTCGACGACACCCTTCGCGAGATGGCCGTGCTGCGACCGACCACCGACATCGCCGAGTTTCTTTCGGAATGAACGGCCGACCGTCTACGTTGGACTGCTGGGAATCAACAAAGGACAAACCCAATGGCGACAGTCGAACTGACACTCGAAAACTTCGAAGAGACCATCAATGACAACGACACCGTGATCGTCGACTTCTGGGCCGACTGGTGCGGGCCCTGCAAGAGCTTCGCGCCCACCTTCGAGTCGGCATCCGAAGCGAACGAGGACATCGTGTTCGGAAAGGTGGACACCGAGGACCAGCAGCAGCTCGCACAGTCCTTCGGGATCCGCTCGATCCCGACGCTCATGGTGTTCCGAGACAACGTCCTCCTCTACAACGAAGCCGGCGCGCTTCCGCCCGCCGCCCTCGAGGATCTGATCACCCAGGTGAAGGCGCTCGACATGGAAGACGTCCATCGCCAGATCGCCGAGCATCAGGCCCAGAACCACGAACACGACCACGCAGAGTGAAGCCGATGGGGACATCGGACGGAGATTGACAAAGCCGTCCGATGTCCCCATACTGCTGCCCACTTGAAAACGCGCTCATCTAGAGCGGCTGAGGGACAGGCCCGAAGAAGCCGCGGCAACCACTCGATGGTGCCAATGCCTGATCGATGAGAGCCTCGATGCGGATCCTCGCACAGGGGCGCTCGGAGAGCGCCCGACCGAAAAGAGGACCAGAAATGCATCACGCCACGTCGACCACCCGGCTCATGTGTATGAGCATGCCGAGCTTCCGGGTGGTTCACTCCTGTACCGACACCTCGATCTGAGGTCATCCCACCACCCGGAAGGTTCCTTCCCCGGGACGTTCGGTCACACATTCATCCGCGCCCATGGCGCACACCATCACCACAGGAGCATCACGACATGACGAACAGACTCAACGACGTCGACATCGAAGCAGTTGCGGGCCTCGCAGGCCACATCACCCAAGAACCCGAAGCCGCCAGGACGACCTGGTCCGCCGAGGTCCGATGGGCGGGCGGGTTCCGCTCCGAGGCGACCATCCGAGACTTCCAGCCAACGCTCTCGGACGAGCCCACCGGCCTAGGCGGCACCGACACGGCACCAAACCCGGTCGAGCAGCTACTCGCTGCCCTCGGGAACTGCCTCGCCGTCGGATACGCAGCCAATGCGACCGCCCGCGGCATCGCACTCGACGACCTTCAGATCCGACTCGACGGCGATCTCAACCTCGAATCGTTCCTCGGTGTTTCGCCAGGGCACGCCGGCTTCAGCGACATCCGCGCAACGGTCCAGATCGACAGCACTGCTGATCCCGACGCTCTCGCCGATCTCCACCGGCACGTGCTCGACACGTCACCGGTCGGACACACGCTCAAGGCGTCGATCCCGGTCGACGTCCAGCTTGCAACCACGGCGCGGATCTGAAGAACGACCTTCGAGAGAGGAAGACAACCACATCATGAGTGAACTGCACTACGAGACCCTCCAGGTCCACGCCGGTCAGGATCCGGCACCGGGAACGAACGCCAGAGCCGTTCCCATCTACCAGACCACCTCCTACACATTCGACGACACCGACCACGCCGCTCGGCTCTTCGGCCTGCAGGAGTTCGGCAACATCTACACCCGGATCATGAATCCGACGACCGACGTCTTCGAGCAGCGGGTCGCCGCACTCGAGGGCGGGTTGGCGGCCGTCGCGACCGCGTCGGGTCAAGCGGCGCAGCTGCTCGCATTGACGAACATCGCACAGGCCGGCGACCAGATCGTCTCGACATCGAACCTGTATGGCGGGACCTACAACCAGTTCAAGGTGCAACTCCCCCGGCTCGGGATCGACACGGTGTTCGTCGATGGTGACGAACCCGACGACTTCGCGGCGGCGATCACCGAGAACACCAAGGCGCTCTACGTCGAATCGATCGGAAATCCCCGATACAACGTCCCCGATTTCGAGGCGATCGCCGAGGTGGCGCACAGCAACGGTATCCCCCTCGTCGTCGACAACACGTTCGGAGCCGCCGGGTACCTGTGTCGCCCCATCGACCACGGTGCAGACATCGTGGTCCAGTCAGCCACGAAGTGGATCGGCGGCCACGGCACGTCGATCGGCGGCGTGGTGGTCGACTCGGGGAACTTCGACTGGCGAAGCGGAAAATTCCCGGCGTTCACCGACCCGTCGCCCGGCTATCACGGCCTGGTGTTCACCGATGTGTTCAATCCCGAGTCCGACTTCGGCAACATCGCGTTTGCGATCCGCGCCCGGGTCGAAGGGCTCCGTGACTACGGAGCGGCGCTGTCTCCCTTCAACGCCTTCCTGCTCATCCAGGGCCTCGAGACGCTGAGCCTCCGGGTCCAGCGGCATGCAGACAACACACTGGAGCTCGCCAGGTGGCTGGAGCAGCACGATCGGGTCAGCTGGGTTTCCTATCCGGGCCTCGAGAGTCACCCATCACACGACAACGCCAAGAAGTACTTGAAGAACGGCTTCGGCTGCGTCCTGTCCTTCGGGATCGACGGCGGCTACGAAGCAGGCAAGGCCTTCATCGACCACACGGTGTTGGCGTCTCACCTGGCGAACGTCGGGGACGCGAAGACGCTCGTCATCCATCCGGCCTCCACGACCCACCAGCAGCTCTCCGCCGACGAGCAGACGGCGGCCGGCGTGACACCGGACCTCGTGCGGGTGTCGGTCGGAATCGAGCACATCGACGACATCAAGGCGGACTTCGACCAGGCGTTGGCGGCCGTCAGCTGATCAAAAAAAACGGGTGGGGCGTGGGAACGCGCGTCCCACCCGTTCATGGAAGCAGTGCCAGCCGATCGAACAGCAGATCCGAGAACGCAGGCCGATCGAGACCGAATCCAACATCGACCTGCGGCTCCCAATCCGTGACGTGCCATCGGTCGACGACCGTTCGCCCTCTCCCGAGGCCGTCGGCGGTGTCGACTCGGACGCCGCAGCGCTCGGTCGTCACCAGGCTGGGGTCGATCACCTGGGCGACGGCGACCACGTCGTGGACGGGCGCGCCCGGCGTCGCATAGGTTCGGGGATGATTGGCGACGAAAAAGTCCAGGAGCTCTGCGACGAACTGTGATGCCCGGTTCCGCCCGCGCAGCAGGTCGGCCTCTCGATTCCCGAAGAGCGCCTGGTGAGTGACTTCGAGACCGATCATGGTCACCGGGCGACCCGAGGACAGGACGACGGCGGCCGCTTCGGGATCGACATAGATGTTGAATTCGGCGTTCGGCGTGACGTTGCCGATCTCGGCTGCACCGCCCATGAAGGTGATGGCCTCGATCCGATCGATGACATCTGGATGCTCGACGAGGAGCCGGGCGATGTTCGTGAGCGGGCCAGTCGGAATCACCGTGATCGGGTCGTCACTCTCGCGAATGGTTCGGGCCATGAAGTCCCATGCGGCCTCCGGGATGGGGCTGCCGGAAGGTTCGGGCAGAGCCGGGCCGTCCATACCGGATTCACCATGGATGTGTTCGGCGATCACGAGTTCGCGTTCGAGCGGACCAGCCGCTCCCGCAGCAACGGGAATGTCCCCTCGACCCGCCAATTCCAGAACGGTGAGCGCGTTCCTCGTCGTCTTGTCGAGTGTCGTGTTGCCTGCGACGGTCGTCACCCCCAATACGTCCAGATCGGGACTGGCGACTGCCAGGAGCAACGCGATGGCGTCGTCATGACCAGGATCGCAATCGATCATCACCGGCGTCGTCACAGGTTCTCCATGAAATCGTCGAGCGCCTGTCTGAAAGGCAGGGATGGCTGTGCGCCCCTGCGAGTCGCAGCAAGCGCTCCTGCACCGCAAGCCCACAACAGGGCGTCGGCGATGTCCCGGCCCTCGCAGAGGGCGACCGTGAGGGCCCCGGTGAAGGCGTCCCCACTCCCGACTGTGTCGATCGCCTTCACCGTCGGGGCCGGCGCCCACCCAACCTCCTCACCGTTCCGACGGGCTCTCGCCCCTCTGGGCCCCAGTGTCGTGACGATCATCGCGGACGTGCCGGCGAGATTCTCGGCGAGCGCGTCGTACTCGCCTTCGTTCACGACGATCACATCGCACGCTGCAACGAGTTCCTCCGGCAACTCCCGGACAGGTGCGGCATTCAGGACGAACAGCGAGTCGGTTGCCGTTGCTGCGGCGAGGACGGTCTCGATCGGCACCTCGAGCTGGGCGATGACGGCATCGAATCCGGACACATCGAGATCATCCGGTCGGAGATGGCGATTGGCGCCCGGGGCCACCGTGATCTGATTCTCTCCCTCGGCATCCACCACGATCAGGGCGACGCCGGTCGGGTGCTCGCGGTCTCGCCAGGCTCGTTCGAGGTCGACGCCATCATGGCGCAACAACTCGAGAGCCGGCCCTGCGTTCGGATCCGTTCCCACACGCGCAATGAGAGCCACCTCTGCCCCGAGACGTCGCGCAGCGAGCGCCTGGTTCGCCCCTTTTCCACCGGCGTGCATGGCGAAGGTCGCGTCGGTGACCGTCTCACCGGGCGCCGGGAGGCGAGGAGCCGACGCGACCATGTCGAGATTCACACTGCCGACGACACCGATGCGAGCCATGGCCGCAGGCTAACGTCGCGGCCCGGAAGGAGGAGGCATGCTCGCAGGGATCGTATCGGAGACTCTCGCCGGCCTCGGCGTGACGGGTTTCGAGGTGATGGCTTGCGATCCTGGCCTCGCCGACACCGCAGCCTTCTGCGAAGCGTATGGAGTCGATCCTGCAGACTCTGCGAACACCATCCTGGTCGCCTCCAAACGCCCGGCCGGTGTACACGCGGCCTGCATCGTCCTGGCGACACACAGGCTCGACGTCAACCGCGCAGTGAGATCACAGCTCGACGTCAAGAAGCTCTCTTTTGCGTCGGCCGAGCTGACCGTGGACCTGACCGGGATGGAGATCGGCGGGGTGACCCCGTTCGGCCTGCCGGGTTCGATGCGAGTGCTGGTGGACTCCGCCGTGATGGACCGGTCCATGATCGTGCTCGGAGGCGGCAACCGATCGAGCAAGTTGAGGCTTCCCCCCGGGGAGTTGACCCGGCTGGCATCCGTGGAGGTCGTCGAGGGCCTCGCCCAGCCGATCTCCTAGATCCCGAGCAGGCTCAAGGCCTCTTCGAGGATCGGATCCGTTCCGCCGATGACGTCGGGCTCGATCACGATGTCGGGCTCCAGCCCGGTGATGCCGATGTCCAGACCACCCGGGGTCTCCCACCTGGCGACCGTGATCCGAAGCTGTCCACCGTCTCGCGCCGTGTACACCTGCTGCACCAGGTTCTTGCCGAAGGTGTTCTCCCCGATCACTGTGGCGCGACCCTGCTCCTTGAGCACGGCCGCCAGCACCTCGGAAGCCGAAGCAGATGCCCGGTTGACCAGGACGACGAGCTGCATCGAAGAATCCGCCAGACCTCCTTCGATGACCTCCCACGGATATTCGTAATCGCGACCCCGCTCGACCATCACGAGTTCGGACTCGAGGAACTGGCTGGCGATCGCCTGCGCCGCGAGCACGAGCCCGCCGGGATTGTCCCTGAGATCCAGGATCATCGCCCGGGCGTTCTCGACCTCCGACAGCTGGAGCACCTGGCCGACGAGCTGGGCCGATTGCTGCGAGAAGGTGTTGAGGCGGAGGTAGGCGACCGAACCGGTGACCATCTCGAACTCGATCGGATCGAAGCGGAAGTCCTCGCGGACCAGCGTCTTGGTCAGAGAGCCCGTCTCTCGCTGGATTCGAAGTTCGACGGCGACACCCGCAGGCCCGAAGAGGAGCGCCGTAGCTGCATCTGCAGACAGACCGGCGAGGTCGTCGCCGTCGATCGAGACGATGACGTCACCGACCACGAGACCCTCTGCAGCTGCCGGGGTGATCGGGAACACGGATACGATTTCGAGCCGACACGACTCGGAGATCACGCTGCACGGCTCTCCCGATGTGGTCCGCGCCGAGACGCTGATGCCGAGGTCATAGACCGCACCCGATCCGAGCTCATCGAGCTGATCGGCGAAATCCGGCGGCACGTATGCCGAGAATGGATCCAAGGCATATTGGAAGATGCCGTTGACCGCCCCCGCCACGAGGATCCCCGGATCATCGTGATCGGTCCTCAACCGTTCCACGACGGTGTCGCACATCGGCGTGAACGCCTCGTCGGGGATCGTGCATCGGAACACCTCACCCGGCGGATCCGTCTGGCCGGAACCGGCCACCGATCGGATTCCGAGGTTGGCCGCTGCGACGAGCTCTGGGTACGCGACTTCGTCGACGTACACCTCGTCGATCAGCTCGACGGCCTGACACAGGATCGCCCAGGTTCGCGGCGGTGCGCCGGTACACGAGGCGGCCTCGACCACGGTGGACGGCTGAGTCACCGGCGGGGTTGTCACCGGGGGGGACGTATCGGCGACGGTCTCCGCAGGCGTCGGGCTGGCGGCTCCGCCACAGGCGCCGACCAGGACTGCAAAGACACCCAAGAGACGGAACCTCATGATCGTGGTTTCCGACGGTTCGCCTTGACCGACGTGGATCTGATCAGGAACACTGACCCGACCACGGCGATGGTCGCGAACAGGAACCACTGAACTGCATAGGCGAGGTGGGGCCCGTTGTCGTCGAAGGCCGGGATCTCGATCGGAACCGGGAGCGAGGTATCCGGATCGACGAGTTGTCCCCACACTGGGGCCAACTCGTCGTATTGGGCGCTCAGTCGGTCGAGGTCGATCCGGTTGACCACGGTGAGCTCGCCCTCCGGCTCGACTCGGCCGAACCGAGGGACCGGCTGGGAGGAGCGGACGACCAACTCTACTTCGACGTCTCCTGCCGGCGGGGGCGCTCCGGTGATCGGAGGGGTGTCGAGTGCGAGTGGCACCCACCCTCGGTTGACGAGGATCGTGCGACCGCCGAAGTCGAACGGTGTGACGACGTGGAAGCCTGCGGTCCCGTTGTTCACCTGATTCCTGACGAGCACCTCCTCATCCGGAACGAACGAGCCGACCGCCGTAGCTCGCCGATACTCGAGCGATGCCACCGATGGCCCGGCCGAATCGAGCATGACGTCGAGCGGGACGGGTGCTGCCGCCAGGCGAGCGGTCGCGATCTCGTTCTCGAGTTGGACCTCTCGGTGTCGGGTGAGCTGCCAGTTGCCGAGTGCCACGAACACGACGACGATCGTCGCGACGACGATCAGACCGGCGATCCACCTCGGCGTGCGGAGGAAGGAGTACATCGGACTCCATGTAAGTCGGATCCGTCGATCATGCCGACTTCAGGCCGCGCCCACCGAAGTTCGATGGTCGGGTTCCAGGAGGGAAGCGGCGACCTCGGTCAATTCGAGATCTGCTTCTGCGGCAAAGGCAACCGGCTGATGGAGCCATTCGCGCACGTCGTGTTCGGATACCAGCCCGGCGTCGATCGCGGCTCGTGCGACGTCATCGGACCAGTACCAGGCCATGTGAGCTCCTCGGAGTCGTGCAGACCGAACGATCTGCGGGGGTCGGTGGGACGCTTTCGAACGTAGCTCGCCGGGCCACCGAAGTCGAGAGTCAGTTTTCGCGATCTCCGAAGATCGCCGCCACTCCTGGCCGGCGAGGGTCCGCGGCCGCTGAGAGCCTCCCATTGGGTTCGAGGAGGGCTGCCCCGACGCCTCCGAAGTACATATTGAGATCATCGAAGCGATCCACCCGAAGCGGCTGGTCTGGGATCGCAGCTCCCGGCTCGGCCTTGAGCACCGCTGAACCATCCTCGGCGACTGCGACGTGCACCCTCGGCCGTCGGAGTGCCTCCTCGAGAGGCTGCTCGTCCAGGGCGATCGCCCCGACCACCGAAGCCAGTGCGGAGCTGATTCGATCGGCACCAGGAGACCCGATCGCCAACATCCCGCCCTCCGTCGAACGCAGGATCGAAGGCGCCATGTTGGAGTTCAACCGGTCGCCCGGAACGAGCGACGAGGGCTCCCCCACCAGTTCGAGCTCTCCGATTCCGTTGTTCATGTAGAGACCCGTCCCGGTGGGGATCACGCCCGAGCCGTAGCCCGCCGACAGCGTGATCGCACAGGCGACACCCTCGGAATCGGCTGCCGAGACGTGGACGGTGGAAGGAGACCTGATCGGATCGCCAGGGAGGTTCCTGAGATATGCGGTGATGTCGCTCTGCCGGTCCACAGAGTCATGCAGCGGGCCGCGCCGCCAGCGAAACAGCTCTTCCTGGGCCGCCAGGAAGGCGGTCGGGTCGTCACGCTGCTCGAGGCCCGTGAGGAGTGCGATCAGGCCGGCACCGCCGACCGCGGGAGGAGGGTTGGTGTACAGATCCCATCCTGCGATCTCGTGGACGAGTGGCGCCCGCAGCACATCTTGGTAGACGGTGAAGTCGGTCGGGCCGATGAGACTGCCGCGCTGCCAGAGATCGTCTGCGATTCGCTGTCCGAGCGGCCCGTGCAGCATCGCAAGCGGGCCCTGTTCTGCCAGTTCGGCAAGCGTCGTGATTGCGTCGGGAATGGTGAGGACGTCGGCGGCTGTGACGAACCTGCCTCCCGGGTTCAGAAGGGCTCGAGAAGCGGGATCGTGCCCGAACACGGACTCGCCGGAATACCCGAGGTAGTACAGGCAAGAGTGACCCAGGTGGAAACCCTCGGCGAGAATGTCTGCGGTCGGGCTCACCAGGTTCCCGAAGTCGATCCGACCATGAGCGGCGTGGACCTTGTCGAACGCAGCCCACGCCCCCGGCACGGCCACGGATGCAGGCCCGACCATGGTGGTCAGCCCTCCCCCGTAGGCCATGTCGGCGCGTATCGCGACCGGGTCGGGTTGCGGACCGTGGAGACCAGGTACGGCCATGTATCCGTCGTGCACGGACGGGGTGCCATCGAAGTCGGCGACGGTCACGAAGGCGCCGGCGCCGGGAGCTGCCACTCCGATCTCGGTGAACATCGCGGCGATCGCCGCGGCGATCGCCGCATCCACGGCGCCGCCTCCGAGAGAAGCAGCGGCTCTGGCTGCCCGGGCCGCCAGAGCTGAAGGTGCTGCGATTGCGACTGACAACATGACCGGTGCACCCTACCCAGCGGGCCGGCGGGTGCCGACATCGGGGAAGCTGATGGCGTCCGCCACGACTTCGATCCGCGCCTGATGACCTGGGCTGCACCGGCGCATCAGGGATCCGGACACGACCACGGTGGTACCGGAAGGAAGCGACTCGGCGACCATCGCAGCGTCAGGACCGGCGGAGACGACCGGGAGCACGTCGAAACGGTATCGCCGATCGGACCTGACCAGGACCAACATGCGAGCCTGTTTGGCGCCGTCTGCGGTGTATTCGACCAGCGGCGGCACCGCCAGGCGACCTTTCAACATCGTGAGGTTGACGTCCATACCGGTGACCATCCCATCATCCGCTCGGCAAGTGCGTGTCTGCGAACGTATGGAGCGGATCGGACAGTTTTCAGACGGCGAGCTCGGATTCGAGGTCCTCGAGCCACGGCAGCTCGGCGTCGTGGTCACGGATCGCACCCAAGAACTTCGCAGTTGCGCTCTCGTCTCCGGCGGCGTGTGCGACCCTCGCTGCCACCGCCCAGCGACGCACCAGGCTCTCCGGCGGGTTCGAGACGAGTTTGGCATTGATGACCCGCCACGCCTCCTCGAGCCGACCCTCGTCGACGAGATGACTGGCGTAGACCACCCTCGCCTCGTTGTCGGTGTCTCTTCCACCTCCGAGCTCATGAAACAGGTCGTAGGTCTTGTCGACATCCCGTGCCCGTCCCAGCGCCCGCAGACAATCGAGTTCGATCGGCATCTGGTCCGTCTCTCCTGACATCCTCCGGAAGGCCCGAAGCTCTTTGAGGGCCTCGTCCCAGTTGCCGATCTCGTAGGCCGAGAGCCCGAGTAGCTCGCGGATCGTGGCCGAGCGGGAGGCTGCGGCCTTCGCCCGTCGGAGCGCAGCCGCAGCTTGTTTGTATCGTTCGGCTGCGAACGCCTCGACGCCGTTCTCGAGTTCCCTGATCGCGGCATCCCGGCGCTCTTTCGGCGTCGAGCGGGTGATCTCTTCACGAATCCATCGTGGGAGCTGACCGCCGGCGTGGAGCTTCTTGCGGTCGTCTCGCGAGGGAGGCCGGTCACCCGAGCCCCGTTTCGACCGATCCGGCCCCCGCCGGTTCTGTCCGCCCGTTCCCGGCCGACCGGATCCACCCCGACCCGATCCACCTCTTCCGGAACCTCCACTGCGCGGACCCTTCGACGGTCGACCGTCGTTCGATCTGTCTCGATTGCGACGTTGTCCGTCAGCCATGTTGTTCAGCGTCCTTTGATACAAAGAGAAAGAGGGCCGACCATGTCGACCCTCTCAATTTTAATGCCCGGCGGTGACCTACTCTCCCAGGGGGTTGCCCCCCAAGTACCATCGGCGCTGGCAAGTTTCACTTCCGTGTTCGGAATGGGAACGGGTGGTTCCCCGCCGCTATCGCCACCGGACAAATCTTCAAGTGTCGGGCAACCCCGAGCACTCCATAGCGAGCACGTGTCTTTGATTTTCAATCCAAGCCCTCGGGCAATTAGTACCGGTCAGCTGAATACATTGCTGTACTTACACTTCCGGCCTATCAACCTGGTCTTCTACCAGGGCCCTTACTGGGTTAACCCCATGGGAAATCTCATCTCGAGGTGGGCTTCGTACTTAGATGCTTTCAGCACTTATCCCGTCCACACATAGCCAACCAGCCGTGCTCTTGGCAGAACAACTGGCACACCAGCGGTGTGTTCATCCCGGTCCTCTCGTACTAGGGACAAATCCTCTCAAATTTCCTGCGCCTGCGGCGGATAGGGACCGAACTGTCTCACGACGTTCTAAACCCAGCTCGCGTGCCGCTTTAACGGGCGAACAGCCCGACCCTTGGGACCTGCTCCAGCCCCAGGATGCGACGAGCCGACATCGAGGTGCCAAACCGCGCCGTCGATATGAACTCTTGGGCGCGATCAGCCTGTTATCCCCGGCGTACCTTTTATCCGTTGAGCGATGGCCCTTCCATACAGAACCACCGGATCACTAAGTCCTGCTTTCGCACCTGCTCGACTTGTAGGTCTCGCAGTCAAGCTCCCTTATGCCTTTGCACTCTACGGCTGGTTTCCAATCAGCCTGAGGGAACCTTTGCGCGCCTCCGTTACTCTTTGGGAGGCGACCGCCCCAGTCAAACTACCCGCCTGCCACGGTCCCCGAGGAGGATTCACTCCCCTGGGTTAGAGCCTCAACATCACAAGGGTGGTATTTCACCATTGGCTCCCCAGAACCTGGCGGCCCTGGTTCATCGCCTCCCACCTATCCTACACATGCGGTGCCAAGACCCAATAGCAGGTTGTAGTAAAGGTGCACGGGGTCTTTTTGTCCTGTCGCGGGTAATCGGTATCCTCACCGATACTCCAATTTCGCCGAGCCCATGGAGGAGACAGCGCCCAAGTCGTTACGCCATTCGTGCAGGTCGGAACTTACCCGACAAGGAATTTCGCTACCTTAGGACCGTTATAGTTACGGCCGCCGTTTACTGGGGCTTAGTTTCAAAGCTTCGCCGAAGCTAACCTCTCCACTTGACCTTCCAGCACCGGGCAGGCGTCACACGGTATACATCGTCTTGCGACTTAGCACCGTGCTGTGTTTTTAGTAAACAGTCGCTTGGGTCTGGTCACTGCGGCCCCCTCAGGCTGCCGGACGCGAAGTCCTTGACCTTACCGGGGCGATCCTTCTCCCGAAGTTACGGATCAAATTTGCCGAATTCCTTAACCAGAGTTAACTCGCTCGCCTTGGTATTCTCTACCTGTCCACCTGTGTCGGTTTGGGGTACGGGCTCCCTAAGACCTCGCTAGAAGGTTTTCTCGGTGGCATGGGCGTTCAGCGACTTCGCCTAAATCGGCTCCGTATCACTTCTCAGGCTTCATGAGGTCCGGATTTGCCTGGACCTCGCCCTACGGGCTTACCCCGGGACAACCAACGCCCGGGCTCGCTTACCCTTCCACGTCACTCCATTGCTCACCTACTACACGCTGGGTCGGTAGGCCCCGAAGGGCTTTCCTTAGCAAACGTGATTCGGTCTGAACGGTCTTAGAGAGGTACTGGAATATCAACCAGTTATCCATCGATTACACCTCTCGGTCTCACCTTAGGTCCCGACTTACCCTGGGCGGACGAGCCTTCCCCAGGAAACCTTGGACAATCGGCGGAAGAGATTCTCACTCTCCATTCGCTACTCATGCCGGCATTCGCACTCGTGTAGCCTCCACGGCTGGCTTCCGCCGCCGCTTCGATGGCCACACGACGCTCCCCTACCAACCCAGTATCAGAGATACTGAATTCCGCAGCTTCGGCGCTGTACTTGAGCCCCGTTACATTTTCCGCGCGGAGTCATTCGACCAGTGAGCTATTACGCACTCTTTAAATGATGGCTGCTTCTAAGCCAACATCCTGGCTGTTTGGACAACTCCACATCGTTTCCCACTTAGTACAGACTTAGGGGCCTTAGCTGGCGGTCTGGGCTGTTTCCCTCGCGTCCACGAAGCTCATCCCACGTAGACTGACTGCCTTGCTCTGGAACTTTGGGATTCGGAGTTTGACTGGGGTCGGTAAGCTTGTAGGCCCCCTAACCCAATCAGTGCTCTACCCCCAAAGCTAAACGCAAGACGCTAGCCCTAAAGCTATTTCGGGGAGAACCAGCTATCGCCGAGTTTGTTTGGCCTTTCACCCCTATCCACAGGTCATCCCCCCAGTTTTCAACCTAGGTGGGTTCGGGCCTCCACGAGGTCTTACCCTCGCTTCACCCTGCCCATGGATAGCTCACTCGGCTTCGGGTCTATGACATGCGACTAGACGCCCTATTAAGACTCGCTTTCGCTTCGGCTACGGCTCACGCCTTAACCTCGCCACACATCGATAACTCGCCGGCTCATTCTTCAAAAGGCAGGCGGTCAGAATCCGAAGATTCCTCCCACTGCTTGTAAGTCAACGGTTTCAGGTTCTGTTTCACTCCCCTCGCCGGGGTTCTTTTCACCTTTCCCTCACGGTACTTGTCCGCTATCGGTCACTAGAGAGTATTTAGCCTTACGAGGTGGTCCTCGCAGATTCACACGGAATATCCTCCGTGATACTTGGGAACTCCAACAAGAGAGCGACGGTTTTCGCCTACGGGGCTGTTACCCGCTCTGGCCCAGCTTTCCAGCTGTGTTCGACTAACCGCCGCTTTTCTGACTCTTCGCCAGGATCTGTGTCCTGACATGTGGGTCCCGCAACCCCGGTGTGGCAACGCCACAGAGCTATCACACCACACCGGTTTGGGCTCTTCCCGTTTCGCTCGCCGCTACTCAGGGAATCACTGTTGTTTTCTCTTCCTCGAGGTACTGAGATGTTTCAGTTCCCCCGGTTGTCTCTACCGCCCCTATGTGTTCAGAGCGGAGTAACTGGGCATGACCCCAGCTGGGTTTCCCCATTCGGAAATCCCCGGATATAACGCCTGCTTGACGGCTTCCCGGGGCTTATCGCAGCCTGCTACGTCCTTCATCGACTTCTAGTGCCAAGGCATCCACCGTTGACTCTTAGTAGCTTGGATAATAGAAAATCCAAGACGACGTGCTCGCTATGCAGTTCTCAAGGTGCCTGAAGGGTCGTCCGTCGCCTGGATGGGCTCCGGAGCAGACTCCTTCACGACTGAACAGCGTGTAGACACGACATCACTCTTCACGATCTCGACTCGTCACGCACCACCGTTGCCGGCAGGCGCTTCCATCTCGATGATCCGAGGTTGATGCGTGTGAATAATCAGCGTCTAACTAGGAACTGGAACCAGCTGTGATGGGCTGATTCGTGTTCGCTCCTTAGAAAGGAGGTGATCCAGCCGCACGTTCCCGTACGGCTACCTTG
>CBDTXZ010000011.1:0-34012 GCA_965364515.1 uncultured bacterium | reverse complement strand
CCTGTCTCAAGCGCCGGACCGCGAGGGCGACGGTCTCCCCCACCGTTGTGCCCAGCCGATCAGCTAGGCGTTTCAGTTCCTGGTGAGTCGCTTGATCAATTCGAACGCTCGTACTCTGCATGCTGATCAGCATACATCATTGCATACACATCTTGGAAGAAGTTCGACCAGCACACCGCGAAATCCCGCATCGAACACACCCGAGTCGCTCGTGCCGTTTCCGGTCGCCCGACCAGCGTCGAATCACGACACCGGTTTCTCGCGACCGGCGCTTCCTCCTAATAGGACCCCTATCCCCTCCTCGAGGAAGAACCGCCGAACCTCTTGCCCGTCCCCACCTCTTGGGTCCGACTCCCCAACGTGCGTGGCGTGACGGCGGGCGCTATCCGGTGCTCTCGAAGAAGCCCTGGTGGTGACTGATCAGGAACTCACCGTCAGTCTCGACCACGGTGTAGACGTTGATCACGTTCTGAGGGCTGAACCCGCGTTCGGTCAGATAGCCCGCCTGGGCGACGAAGTACAACGGTCCGTCGCCAGACATGAGCGGCTCACCTCTCGCTTCGAAAACGAAGTCTCCCGGTTCGATCGATGACAGGTCCTGCGCAATGCTCTCCGCCCTCTCGACCACGCCGCCATACTCCAACGAGTAGTTGTCTGTGGTCAGGGCCAGGAACGCTTCACCGTTGGGTTCATTCCAGGCCGCGATGTAGTCGTCAACGAGTGCTCGTATCTCGGCGGTCGCCGCCGCACCGGACCCTGAGACATATCCGTAGATCATCCAGGTTCCGAGACCCACCACGGCTACTGCCAGAACCACCAACGCGATGACGAGTCCCCGGATTCGTCGCCGAAGCTGTCGGTACTCGGGAGACGACTCGGATACTCGGGGTCCGGTGATAGCCGTCATTCTTGTTACCTCCTCTCGGCTACGGCTTTGTGCTTCAGAACACGCACCGCAAGGCCCCAATACCCCGATCGCCCTGGTCCAACCAGAGGAGAAAGACACGACTCGCGCTCCGATCCCTCGACACATACGGTCACTTGCTTCCCGGCGCCGATGAAGCCGCAACCGCAGCGCTCGACGTGTCGGTCCGTGGGGCTGACGTGAGGTTGATCCATTATCAGGCCGCGGGATGATCACCTATGAAACGCCGAAATCCCCTGCAAATCACAGGGGATTTCGTGGTGTGGAGCTGAGGGGATTTGAACCCCTGACCCCTTGCATGCCATGCAAGTGCTCTGCCAGGCTGAGCTACAGCCCCATTGGGGAATCGGCAGTGTATTCGATCGGTTGGTCGGCGGGCAATTCCCTGTCAGCTGTCGCTGTGAACCGACGGCTCCCATGCGATTCGCGGGGCATCACCCCAGAGCCGCTCCAAGCCGTAGAAATCACGAGGTTCGGACTGGAACACGTGGACCACGAAATCGCCAAAATCGAGGAGCACCCACTCTGCTTCGGCAGCACCCTCGGTACGAAGGGGGCGGCGATCGTGTTCTTTGAGTTTCTCCGCCACACTCTCTGCAAGCGTCCGAACGTGAGGGCGGGAGCTTCCGGTCACGATCACGAACACCTCGGTGATCGAGAGGAGGTCGCCCACGTCGAGCAGAGAGATGTCCATGCCCTTCTTCTCATCGAGCGCGTCTGCGGCGACCCGTACGAGATCGAAGGTTTCGCTGTGCTGTGAGACGGTGCCCTCCCGAGGCGTCGCGTGTCGGAAGACAGAATACCCCGAACAAACAGACATCACCCATCGAATTCGGAGTGGTACAGACGGTGTGCGACCAGATACTCCCACACCGCCTCGCGGACCATGAAGCGGATCGAACCCCCCGCCGCAGCCCGTTCCCGCAACTTGGTACCGCTCACAGGAAGCAGCGGCATGTCGAGCCAGGTGACTGGCCCGCTCGCCGCCTCCACCTTCGCCCGATCGGTACCAGGGCGCTCGGCGACCGCCACCGACACTCGATCGGTGAGCGCCTCGGCTTCGTGCCACGACGGCAGCCCGGCTGCAGCGTCAGAGCCCAACACGAGCGTCACCTCGTCGTGAACATCGAACGACCTGATCGTGTCGATCGTGTACGTCCAGCCATCGCGGTGAACTTCTCGGTCGTCCGCCTCGAAATAGTCGATCCCGTCGACGGCGAGTCGCGTCATCTCCCACCTGTGGGTTGCGGAAGTCACACCGGCGTCGGCCTTCTGCCAGGGAGCACCCGCAGGCAGGAACGTGACAACGTCTACGTCGAGTGCCCGGAATGCCGCCTCGCCGGCGACCAGATGGGCGAGATGAGGGGGGTCGAATGTCCCCCCGAGCAGTGCACGTCTGACCACGGCGGCAGATGCTACCGGTCGGGCAGCAGGCGGATCGTGCCATCTCGGCCATCACTGCAACGAATGAACGGCGTCGGATCGACGTAGCGATCCCCGACCCGGACCGACATGTGGAGTCGCTCCAGCCCGTGAGCCAATCCTGATCGACCGACGACGCTTCCGGATGAGACCGGCTCCCCAACAGAGACGTCGATTCGCGACAGATAGGACATGGACACCCGCACGTTCGGTTCGATCAGAATCGTGACCGATCTCATCCCGGCGACGGTCCCCGCAAAGGTCACCACGCCCGGGGCAGGTGCTACCACCACGGTGTCATCCGATACGGCGAAGTCGACTCCCCAATGGCCGCCATGTGTCTCACCGGCCGCGAAGCCGGCCGTCACCGGGCCCGACACCGGCGGCAACGTCAGACACGCGGTGAGGAGGATCGCAAGCATCGGACCGTCACCGTACGAGCATGGGCTTGCGCTGTGAACCCTCCCGTCCGATCCGGCCGCGCAACTGCACGTTCTAGCAATACGTCCGCAAACGACCGACGACTAGCTTTGTGTTGAGCCACAAGAAGGACCACGACATGAGCAAGACTCGCATCGGTCTCATGGGATTCGGACGGATCGGGAAGAACGTCTTCCGGATGCTCGTCGACCATCCCGACCTCGAGGTGACGGCCATCGCCGACATCGATGACCCCGAGGGTCTCACCTACCTCCTCAAATACGACTCGATCTACGGGCGATTCCCCCATCTCGTGGAACTCGAGGGCAGCAGCCTGTTCCTCGACGGACGGCGCATTCCGTTCGTCGCCGCCCGGGAACCCGGGGATGCGAACTGGGCCGAGCTCGGCGTCGACATCGTGATTCAGGCGACCGGGAAATACCGGACCGCCGCCGATCTCCAGAAGCACCTCGACGCCGGCGCCAAGAAGGTGATCATGGCCTCCACCCCGGAGCCCGGCGAGAGTATCCCCCTGATCCTGAGAGGCATCAATGACGAGATCCTGACCGATTCGACGACGACGATCGCTCTCGGCTCGAACACGTCGAACGCGCTCGCACCGGTCCTCAAGGTGCTGGACTCGTCGTTCGGAATCGAGAAGGCGATGTTCACGACCGTCCACGCCATGACGAACTCACTGCGACTCGCCGATGTCCCCACCGACGGCTTCCGTCAGAGCCGGGCGGCCGGAGAGAACATCATCCCCGGCCCGACGAACTCGGCCGAGATCCTCGTCAGCGTGATGCCGGAGTTCGCAGGCAAACTCACCGCTCAGGCGCTGAACGTGCCGGTTGCAGACGGGTCCACCGTCGACCTCGTCGCATGGGTCTCGAAGTCGACCACGGTGGAAGAGGTCAATGCCGCCATGAAGAGCGCCGCACAGGGCAAATATGCCGGGATCCTGGAATACAACTCGGATCCGATCGTTTCCTCCGATGTCAGGATGGATACCGAATCGGGGGTCTTCGACAGCCTCGCCACGATGGTCATGAACGGCACGTTCGTGAAGGCGATCACCTGGTTCAACAACGGCTGGGGCTACACGGCCCGCGTGATCGAGGTCGCCGAGACGATGGCCGCCTCCCTGGAAGGAGCTTCAGCATGACGACGAAGGTCGCTATCAACGGATTCGGCCGAATCGGCCGCAACGTGTTCCGCATCATTCTCAAGCGGGACAACCCCGACATCGAGATCGTCGCCATCAACGACCTGGCCGACGACGACGTCCTCGCATACCTGCTCGAGTACGACTCCGTCATGGGCGTTCTCGACGTCGAGCCGAAAGTGGCCGACGGTGTGATGAACGTCGGCCGGCACTCGGTGAAGATGCTCATGGAGCGGGACCCTGCCGCGCTTCCGTGGGACGAACTCGATGTCGACATCGTGATCGAGGCCACCGGCGTCTTCAGGGATCGCGAGAAGATCCAGAAGCACATCGACGCAGGCGCAAAGCGGGTCATCCTGACGGTGCCCCCCAAGGGAGCCGTCGACGAGATGGTCGTGTTGGGTGTCAACGACCAGGAGCTCGACGCCGAGGACATCATCGTGTCGAACGCCTCCTGCACCACGAACTGCCTCGCTCCCCTGGCGAAGGTCCTCAACGATGCCTTCGGCATCGAACGCGGGATCATGACGACGGTCCACGCCTACACCAACGACCAGCGCCTCGCTGACGTGCCCCACAAGGACCTCCGCCGCTCGCGAGCAGCAACCGAGAACATCATCCCGACCACCACCGGCGCCGCCGCGGCGGTCGGCAAGGTTCTTCCCGAGCTCGCAGGCAAGCTCGATGGCATGGCGATGCGCGTGCCCGTGCCGGATGGCTCAACCGTCGACCTGGTGTTGGAACTCGGCAGGGATGTCACAGCAGAAGAAGTCAACGCCGCGGTCAAGGCGGCGGCAGATGGGCCGCTCAAGGGAATCTTGCAGTACTCGGAGGACCCCCTCGTGTCCACCGACATCATCGGAAACCCGCACTCGTCGATCTTCGATGCCGACTCGACCCAGGTCTTGGGCGGCAACATGGTGAAGGTGCTCAGCTGGTACGACAACGAGTGGGGCTACTCGAACCGAGTCGTCGATCTGATCGCCCGCATGGCGGAATTGATCGAAGTCTGACATCGCATCCTGGGTCGGTCGATCACGGTTTCGTGGTCGACCGACCCGAGAACAGATTCATCTCCGAGCGGGTGCCCAGAGCACGGCGAGGAGGATGACCCCGACCACCCAGCCGCCGATCAGCGCCCAGGTCGGAGGTGTGCCCACGGTTGCCGCGAGCCCCGGATTCGCCCCGTTGGGCTGCGCCGGGTCGACCGCCACGGGCAACGCCGCACCCAAACTGAACCCCGCCATCGATCTCATCGAGTTCGCACCGAGGGCACAGGTCACCGAACGCCGAAGGGAGCAGTTGTCGTCATGCGGAAATCGTACGAGGCACCCCGGGCGACCTCACAGTTGGGTACGGCTCCGCCGCATCAGGTCTGCATCGCCAAGAGTCGCTCGAGGTCGCCGTGGGCTTCGAGTCCGGTGTTCCTCCCGACGCCCTCGAACACCACATCGCCCTGCGTCGTTCGGAGTTCGACGGCGACCTCTGCGAGCATGGTCTCGCCGACCCGGTCGCTCATCCGCTCACGGGTCGGACCCAGCAGCAGCCCGCCGCTCGCCCGTTGGGCTTCGATCTTCAGGACATGATCGTCGTCCGCCACGGTCCACTCGATCGCTTCGTCGGTGATGTCGAGGTGTCGCGTTTCCGCACCCGTGTACGTGGCCAGCCGATACAGGCTCCCGTCGACCCACAGGCCGATGATGAACCCGGGGAACGAGGAGAACAGCCACGGGATGATCGCGATCGACCCGACGAAACTCACCCCGGCCCGCTCGAAGTGATTGGACTGGATCCACACGTATCCCGCCGGGAACGCCGCCCCCCAGTCCTTCTCGACATACCCCCGCCCACCTGAGAAGTCGATTGCGGTTTCGCCGACCACGAGTTCTCCGTCGAGCCGATGGTCGAGACTGACGACGCCGTGATTGCACTCCATCCGCGGCACCCACCCGTACGGTCCCATGATGCCCAGCGATGCCCACGACACCGGCCACGGGGTCGGTTCGACGAGGCTGATGTGACCGGACATGACGCGCTCCTCGTCGGCGATCTTCAACTCGAGCCCGCGTTCCCAGAAACGATTGGGTCCGATCCGGACATCGAACGAGTCACGGGCCGCCCAGAACTGGTCGGCCGCAAACCGGTGATAGGTGGCATCTCCGGTGCTGCCGTCGAGGATCTGGACGAAGGCGTGCTCCTCTGTCGGATCGTCACTCAGGAAGATCCCAGGGATGACCGCATACCGATACCGCTCGGATGGATCGACCAGTTTGAAGTACCAGCCTTCGAAGAACGGCGCCCGACGGCGATGGCCGTGGTATCGCTCAGGATGAAAGAGCAGGCTGGCTCGGATCACGTCTCCTTCGACGCACCGGACCCTACCGATCATGGCCCTGCACGGTCGCTTCAGCCTCCGTCTGGGTGTGCGAGACGGCTTTGATCCACGTAGCGTGGTTGGAAGTCCACATCAGACATTCCGCGACTCGAGGATCTTCGATGGCCGCACCGACTGCAGTGAAACGCCCAACCGACAACGACCTCCACCTCTGGAACGAGGGGACCCATCGGCGCGCCTACCAGATGCTGGGCGCCCATCTCACCGGAGACGGGACCCGGTTCGCCGTTTGGGCCCCGAACGCCCGCTCCGTGTCCGTCATCGGCGACTTCAACGGATGGAGTCTCGCCGCCGACGTCATGACACCCGTGGGATCATCGGGGATCTGGGCGTGCACCGCCGCTGCGGCCAAGGGCGACACCTACAAGTACTCGATCGAGACCGCCGACGGCACCCGACTGGAGAAGGCAGACCCGTTCGGGTTCCACCATGAGACCCCTCCGGCGACGGGGTCGAAGGTCTGGGACCTGGAATACGAGTGGGCCGACAAAGACTGGATGAAGACCAGGGCCGAGAAACAGCAACTCGACGCGCCCATCAGCGTCTACGAGGTCCACCTCGGCTCCTGGATGCGAGTCCCCGAGGACGACAACCGCTCGCTCTCATACCGGGAGATCGCGCCCAGGCTCGCCGAGTACGTGACCGAGCGGGGCTTCACCCACGTCGAACTGCTGCCGATCATGGAACATCCCTTCTACGGCTCATGGGGATATCAGACGACCGGCTACTTCGCGCCGACGAGTCGCTACGGCACACCGCAGGACTTCATGTCGTTCGTCGACACGCTCCACCAGGCGGGCATCGGAGTGATCCTGGACTGGGTGCCGTCCCACTTCCCAGCAGACGCCCACGGACTTGCAAACTTCGACGGCACACACCTGTTCGAGCACGCCGATCCCAAGCAGGGCTACCACCCCGATTGGCACTCCTCGATCTTCAACTTCGGCCGTTCCGAGGTGCCTGCGTTCCTGATCTCGAGCGCCATGTTCTGGCTCGACCACTACCACATCGACGGCATCAGAGTGGACGCCGTCGCATCCATGCTGTATCTCGACTACTCCCGGTCCGATGGCGAATGGATCCCGAACGAATACGGCGGGAACGAGAACCTCGAGGCCATCGACTTCCTCCGCCGGTTCAACGAAGCGGTCTACGCCGAGTACCCCGACGTACAGACGATCGCCGAGGAGTCGACTTCGTGGCCCATGGTGTCGCGCCCGACGTTCCTGGGCGGGCTCGGGTTCGGGATGAAGTGGGACATGGGTTGGATGCACGACACGCTCGGCTACTTCCAGAACGAGCCGATCCATCGCCGGTACCACCATCACGAGTTCACCTTCCGGATGGTCTACGCCTTCAACGAGAACTTCATGATGCCCTTGTCTCACGACGAGGTCGTTCACGGCAAAGGCTCTCTGTTGGGCAAGATGCCCGGAGACGAATGGCAGCGGATGGCGAACCTCCGAACACTGCTTGGCGTGATGTGGACCCAGCCGGGCAAGAAACTGCTGTTCATGGGTTGCGAGATCGGCCAGGTCGCCGAGTGGAGCCACGAATCGAGCGTCGAATGGCACCTGCTCGACGTCGAGAGCCACGCCGGTCTGGCGAGGCTCGTCAGCGACCTCAACCAGACCTATCGAGACGTTCCGGCGTTGCACGACGCCGACTGCGACCCGGCCGGTTTCGAGTGGATCGACGCCAACGATGCCGACAACAGCGTCTTCACCTTCCTGCGCAAGTCCCGCGACGGCGACGTCGCTGTGGTCGCCGTGAACGCCACGCCGATCCCGCGACACCAGTACCGCGTTGGCGTCCCCGAGCCCGGAACCTGGGACGAGATCGTCAACACGGACGCTGCGACATACGGGGGCAGCGGCCAGGGCAACCTCGGCTCGGTTGCTACGGGACCGCTCGCCCTGCCTCGACACGGGCGGCCGCACAGCATCGATCTGGTCCTCCCTCCGTTGAGCGTCCTCGTGTTGCGTCTACGCAGATGAGGCCAGGCGTTTCGTGGTCACCGAACGGCACTGACGTCGACGTCTGGGCACCCTTCGTGCACTCCGTGGAACTCGTCCGTCCCGACGGCAGTGGTGTCGCGTCGTTGACGCCGGACGATCGAGGCTGGTTCCGCACCCGCACCGGAGCCCTCGAGCCGGGCGACCGATATCTGCTTCGGCTGGACGGCGACATCACCCGACCCGACCCGGCCTCGCTCTCCCAACCCGAGGGAGTGCACGGCCCGTCAGAGATCGTCGACCTCTCCTTCGACTGGACCGACGACACCTGGGCGAATCCCGACCTGGCCGATCAGATCTTCTACGAGCTCCACGTCGGGACCTTCACTCAGGCAGGGACGTTCGACGGAGTGGCCGACCGGCTGGCTCATCTCGTCGATCTCGGCGTGACGGCGATCGAGCTCATGCCCGTCGCCCAGTTCCCCGGCAACCGCAACTGGGGCTACGACGGGGTACACCCCTACGCCGTCCAACATTCCTACGGAGGTGCGTCTGGGCTGGCACGACTCGTGGACGCATGCCACCGGGCCGGCCTGGCGGTCTACCTGGACGTGGTCTACAACCACCTCGGCCCCGAGGGCAACTACCTCCGAGGGTTCGGCCCCTACTTCACCGACCGCTACAAGACGCCATGGGGCGAAGCCGTCAATCTCGACGGTCGCGGCTCCGACGAGGTCAGGTCGTACTTCATCGAGAACGCCCTCATGTGGATCGACGAGTTCCACATCGACGGTCTGCGCCTCGATGCGGTTCATGCGATGTTCGACTCGTCGGCGAGGCCGTTTCTCCGCCAGCTGGCGAGTGCGGTCCACGAACGAGCGAGCTCCCTGGGACGACGGGTGCACATCGTCGCCGAGAGCTCATCCAACGACCCGCAACTGGTTCGCGCCCCTGCCGTCGGCGGCATGGGGCTCGACTCCGCATGGAATGACGACTTCCATCACGCCCTGCACGTGACGCTCACCGGCGAACGCACCCGGTACTACGCCGACTTCGCCGACTCCGTCACCGATCTGACCTCCGGGGTCGGCTCCGGATACATCAACGCCGACCGATACTCCGAGTATCGAGGGCGCACCCACGGCTCGGCGTCCGATGACCTTCCGAGATCCTCCCTGGTCGTGTTCGCACAGAACCACGACCAGATCGGAAATCGTGCTCAGGGAGACCGTCTGTCGACGTTGGTCGATCGCGACCGGCTTCGGTTTGCGGCCGCGATCACGCTGCTGTCGCCGTGGGTGCCCATGCTGTACATGGGCGAAGAGTGGGCAGAGACCCGCCCATTCCTCTACTTCATCGATCACACCGACGACGACCTGAGCCAGGCGGTGAGCGAGGGTCGAGCCACCGAATTCGCCGGATTCATCGAAGCCGGAGACACAGTCCCCGACCCTGCCGAACCGTCTACGTTCGAGGCGTCGATGCTGGACTGGACGAAGCTGGACCAGACCGAGCATTCGGACATGCTCGATCTCCACAAACGACTGATTTCGCTGAGAACCCGGGAGCCTGCGATCCGCAATCCGGATCCGGAGGCCCACCGGGTCACCCGCGACGGCACCCTGATCTCCATCGATCACGGAGGAACCATCCTCGTCCTCCTCAACGCAGGCGACAACGAAGTCGAGACGACACTCCCCAAAGGATCATGGACACAGCTTCTCCCCGGCGAGAAGCCCGATGCGGCGGACGGGGTGGCGCACCTGAAGGCGTGGGGGTTCGCCGTGTTCGGGGGCGCCAGATGAGACGCGCCGTCTGCATCCACGGGCACTTCTACCAGCCGCCCCGAGAGAACCCGTGGCTCGAGGAGATCGAGCTCCAGGACTCTGCGTACCCGTTCCACGACTGGAACGAGCGCATCTCAGCAGAGTGCTACGCCCCGAACGCCCGGAGCCGGATCGTCGACGACCAGGGCTTCATACTCAGAATGGTCTCGAACTACGAGCGGATGAGCTTCAACTTCGGGCCAACGGTTCTGGCATGGATGCAACATGCCGCTCCCGACGTCTATACGGAGATCATCGAGGCAGACGCCCGGGGTGCCGAGCGGTTCGACGGGCACGGCCCGGCGATCGCCCAGGCGTACGGGCACATGATCATGCCGCTCGCTTCATCGAGAGACAAGGTGACCCAGGTCCGGTGGGGTGTTTCGGACTTCCAACACCGATTCGGACGTGACCCGGAGGGCATGTGGCTTCCCGAGACGGCAGTCGACCTCGAGACGCTCACGGCGATGGCAGACGCCGGTATCGCCTTCACCATCCTCGAACCCCACCAGATCGACGCCGTACGGGGACTCGGCGAGGACGACTGGAACGACGTGTCAGGCGGCAACGTCGATCCCACGATGCCGTACCGCGTCCACCTGCCGGGAGACCGCTCCATCGCCGTCTTCGTGTACGACGGACCCGTCTCGCAGGGAATCGCATTCGAAGGCCTTCTCCGTGACGGCAATGTCTATGCCGACCGACTCATGGGGCTGTTCGGCGACCGCGATCACCCTCAGCTGGTCAACGTTGCGACCGACGGTGAGACCTACGGCCATCACCAGCGTCACGGCGACATGGCCCTGGCCTGGGCGTTGGAGCGCATCGACGCCGATCCCGATGTCGAATTGACCGTGTACGGAAGCTGGCTGGAACGACATCCTCCGACCCACGAGGCCCGGATCGTCGAGAACACTGCGTGGAGTTGCGTGCACGGTGTCGATCGGTGGCGCGCAGATTGCGGATGCGCCTCGGGGATGAGACCCGAATGGCACCAACGATGGCGAGCGCCGCTTCGAGATGCCCTGGACTGGCTGCGCGGCGAGATCGACCCCGCGTTCGAGAACTCCGGAGCCGACCTCTTCACCGACCCGTGGGAGGCCAGGGACGCCTATGTCGGTGTGGTCCTCGACCGGTCACCGGAGAACGTCGACGCCTTCCTGAGGACCTGGCTCGGACACCAACCCGAACCCGACGAGGCCACTCGGGCGCTGCGACTCATGGAGCTCCAGCGGCACGCCATGCTCATGTACACGTCCTGCGGATGGTTCTTCGACGAGCTGACCGGCATCGAGACCGTCCAGGTGATCGAATACGCCGCCCGAGCGATCCAACTGGCAAAGGATGCGCTCGACCTCGATCTCGAGGCCGGTTTCGTGGAGCGGCTCGCTGCTGCGGAGAGCAATCTGGCCGAGACTCCAAACGGCCGGGCCGTGTACGAGCGGTTCGTCCGTCCGACCAAGGTGACGCTGGCCGACGTCGCCGCCCACTACGCCCTGATCTCGCTCTTCGAAGACGTCGACGCCGACACGAGGGTGAGGGCGTTCGACGTCGTCCGGTCCGACCATCGGGTCGAGACGTCGGGCAACTGGAGCCTGGGGACGGGACGCGCCCGGGTCTCCTCCCGGATCACGCGAGACGCCGACGAGCTCATCTTCGGCGTCCTGCACTTCGGTGATCACAACCTGACCGCCGGCGTGCGGGTGGCAGGCCCGAAGCGTCGATATCGAGAACTCGCCGAACGGGTCTTCGCTGCGTTCGAGCGAGGCGATCTCCCAGCCACCCTTCGAGAGCTGGACTCGTTCTTCCCCTCCAGCCGGTACACCCTGGCGAGCCTGTTCCGCGACGAGCGCCAGCGAATCGTCTCCCAGATCATCCAGACGACCGTCGAGGAAGTCGCCGAACAGACCCGATCGGCCTACGAGTCCCGCGTCCCCCTCCTGCGGTTCCTCGCCTCCATCGGCGTCCCCATCCCAGACGAGCTCGTCTCGAACGCTCGGACGGTCCTCAATCACGAGCTCTCCGAGCGCCTGGCGGACCCGGACCTCGACCACGACCACGTTGCACGGCTTCTCGAAGACGCCGGCCAGATCGGAGCGGCGATCGACCGCGCCGGGCTCGGATTCGCGCTCGCGCACACCATCGAACGAGCGATGTCCGACCTCGAAGACGCCCCGAGTGACATCGCCCTCGTCGAGCGCACCACCGGACTGGTGGATCTCGCCCACTCGGCTCGCATCGACGTCGACCTGACCGCGTCCCAGAACTCCTTCTACCGCCTCAAGGAGGCGGTGTTCGAGGAGCTCAGCGCCCGGACGTCGGGGCGGGCACGGCGTTGGGAGGCTGCGTTCCGTGAGCTGGCAGCTCTGCTGAAGGTCAGGATCGACTGATGACGCCTTCAGCGACCTATCGCATGCAGTTCGACCCTGCGCAAATCGACCTCGACGGCGCCACCGACCTCGTCCCGTACTTCGACAGCCTGGGTGTGTCACACGTCTACGCGTCACCGCTGCTCCGCTCGAGACCGGGCAGCCCGCACGGCTACGACGTCGTCGATCCGACCGAGATCGATCCCGAGTTGGGTGGGCGGACCGCACTTCAGCGTTTCACAACGGCACTCCACGAGCGCGGACTGGGCCTGATCCTCGACATCGTCCCCAACCACATGGCCATCGGGCGACACAACCCCTGGTGGATGGACGTGCTCGAGCACGGGCCCGGAGCCGTGCACGCCCGCCACTTCGATCTCTTCTGGGATGACGACGGGCTTCCACTCCCCTTCCTCGGGCGGCCCTACTCCGAAGCCCTCGAAGCAGGCGAGATCACCCTCCAACTCGAGGAGGATGCGATCCGGGTCGCCTACTGGGATGCCCGATTCCCCCTCTCGCCCGAATCGCTGGCCGACACCGGTCTGGACCCCTCCGATCCGGGGGTCGTCGAGCGGATCGCCGGATTCAATGCCGATCCCGATCGGCTCCATCGGCTTCTGGATCGACAGCACTATCGGCTGGTCTGGTGGCAGCTCTCCAGGGAACGGCTGGGGCACCGCCGCTTCTTCACGGTCGCCGAACTCGTCGGGGTCCGCCAGGAGGATCCGACGGTCTTCGAGGACACCCACGTGCTCATCTCTCAGCTCGTGAACGACGGCGCCGTCGACGGCCTGCGCCTCGACCACATCGACGGGTTGCGAGACCCGCTCGGCTATCTCGAGTCACTCCAACGGGCGACGGGCGGAGACACGTGGATCGTGGTCGAGAAGATCCTCGCCCCCGGGGAAGAGATTCCGCGGGAATGGCCCGTCGCAGGCACCACCGGCTACGAGTATCTCGATGCCTCAGCCAAGGCGTTCGTGGACCCGGCCGGTCTCGATGTGCTTGCGACCCACTACCGAGACGTGACCGGAAGCACCCTCGATTTCGACGCCCTCGTCCACGAGCAACAGCGATTCATCATCCATGAGCGACTCGGGCCCGAGACTGCCCGTTTCGCGGCCGCACTCGAGGAACTCGCGCGGAGGGACCGGATCGCCCGCGACGTCCTGCCGTCGGAGCTGATCGCCGGTGCCGTCGACGTACTCGCGGCGCTTCCGGTCTACCGGACCTATGCACGCGACGGCGAGATGTCCGACGCCGACCGCAGCCACGTCGAGCGTGCGCTCGAGGAGGCTGCCGGCCTCGCTCCGGACCGCGACCCGCGCGTTCTCGACTTCCTTCGGGAGGTGCTCTTGCTCGAGCATGGCCCGGACCTCGACCATCGGGAGGAACGAGCACGGATCGCCTTCGTCGAACAGGTGCAACAGTTCACCGGAGCCGTGATGGCGAAGGGCGTCGAGGACACGGCCTTCTACCAGTTCAACCTCTTGGTGTCCCTCAACGAGGTCGGGGCCCACCCGATTCCACTCCCCGACGACCCGATCGCGGCGTTTCACGGTCACAACCTCAGAATCGCAAGCTCGTGGCCGCACACCATGACGACGGCCTCGACCCATGACACGAAGCGATCCGAGGACGTTCGAACGCGCATCTCCGCAATCAGCCAGGTCGCAGAACAGTGGACCAGACGTGTCGAGTCCTGGCACGAACGAAACCGGAGGCACCGGGTCGCACAGTCGTCGCCATCCAGGAGCGAGGAGCTGCTGATCTACCAGACGTTCGTTGGAGCCTGGCCGACGGGCGGCGGCGAGCGGTTCGGCGAGCGTCTCGGTGACTACCTCGTGAAAGCGGCGCGTGAGGCGAAAGTACACACTGCATGGCTCGAGCCGGACCTCGACCACGAGTCCGCCCTCACCGATTTCGCAGCCGGGCTCGTCTCGGACCGGGAGTTCATCGAGGATCTCGAGGCATTCGCCGGTCCGCTGTGGCGTGCCGGGGCGCTCGACTCCCTCGCCCAAACCGTGCTGCGCCTCTGCTCTCCCGGCGTCCCGGATGTGTATCGGGGCTCCGAGCTGTGGGATCTCTCTCTGACCGACCCCGACAACCGCCGCCCCGTCGATTGGGCGCTTCGGGAGAGGCTCCTCGAGGAACTCGACGACCGATCCGGCGAGGAAGGCCTGTTCCACGCCCTCGGCGAAACCTGGGAGGACGGCCGCATCAAGCTCGCCGTGACGGCTGCTGCGCTTCGAGCCCGCCGCTCTCGACCTGAACTCTTCGGTGAGGGCGCCTACCTTCCTCTGGAGGTGCAAGGAGAAAGGAACGAGCACGTGATTGCGTTCGCCCGCAACCACGGTGAGGAGTGGGCGCTCGCGGTCGCTCCCCGTCTCACGCTGAAACTCGCCGGCGACGGTCTGTGGGCGGCAGACGGTTGGGATGGCACCGAGGTCGCGCTCCCGGCCGATGCACCACAGGAGTGGCACGACCACCTCACCGGCGAAGAGCGACAGTGGAACGGATCGGTGCCCCTGACACAGGTGTTCGGCGTCGCCCCCGTCGGCATCTTCACCACACACACATCCGACGACAGGAACGAGCAATGACACGATTCCCCGACATCAAACCGACCACCCAGCGAGTGGTGATCGAGGCCGTGACCCCGAGCGTCGACGACGGGCGTTTCGCGGCCAAGCGGATCGTCGGCGACCGAGTCACCGTCGAAGCTGACGTCTTCGGAGACGGCCACGATCACGTGTCGAGCGAGGTCCAGTACCGGGTTGCGGGATCCGGCCGATGGAAGACGGTCCCGATGGAACCGCTCGCCATGGACCGCCGCCGAGGCAGCTTCAACGTCGACCGACCGGGGGGCCATGAGTTCCGCGTACGAGGATGGATCGACCACTTCGACACCTGGCGCGATGGACTCGAGAAGAAGGTCGGAGCCGGACAGGACGTGAGTGTCGACCTCCAGATCGGCGCCGACCTGGTCGTGGACGCAGCCGATCGCGCCGATGGCGACGATGCCGAGGCCCTCTCGGAGTTCGCCGCCCGGATCGGTGACGCCACTGCGACCGACGACGAGCGCGTCGCCGCCGCGCTCGAGCCCGACCTCTCTGCCCTGCTGTACGCGTGGGGCGACCGATCGATGGCCACGATCACGCCGGCGTTTCCGCTCTGGGTCGACCGGACCCGTGCCCGATTCTCGAGTTGGTACGAGCTCTTCCCGAGGTCGTGGGGGGCTCCAGGATCACACGGCACGTTCGCCGACGTTGCCGAGAAGCTCGACTACGTCGCCGAGATGGGCTTCGACGTGCTGTACCTCCCACCCATCCACCCCATCGGCGTCACCATGCGCAAAGGACCGAACAACTCGCTCGATGCGAGCCCGGAGGATCCGGGGGTTCCCTGGGCGGTCGGATCGAGTGACGGCGGACATCTCGCCATCAACCCGAAGCTCGGCACGCTCGACGACTTCCGTGCGCTGCGGAAACGCGCCGAATCGCTCGGTATCGAACTCGCCATGGACATCGCCTTCCAGTGCTCGCCCGACCATCCCTGGGTCACCGAGCACCCCGAGTGGTTCAAACACCGGCCGGACGGCTCGATCCAATACGCAGAGAACCCGCCAAAACGCTACGAGGACATCTACCCGATCGATTTCGAGACCTCCGACCCCGAGGGTCTGTGGGAGGCACTCCGAGACGTGTTCCTGTACTGGATCGACCAGGGGGTCGAGATCTTCCGAGTCGACAACCCCCATACGAAGGCCTTCCCGTTCTGGGAGTGGGTCATCGCCCAGGTCACCGAACGTCACCCCGGAGCGATCTTCCTCGCCGAGGCGTTCACCCGACCCACGGTGATGCATCGCCTCGCCAAGGCCGGCTTCACCCAGTCCTACACCTACTTCACCTGGCGGAACACCGCCTGGGAGCTCAAGACCTACATGGAGGATCTGTCGGCGGTCTCGGACTTCCTTCGCCCCAACTTCTGGCCGAACACCCCCGACATCCTGCCCCAGTATCTCCAGAACGGCGGGCGGCCGGCGTTCATCGCTCGAGCGGTCCTCGCCGCCATGCTGTCCTCCAACTACGGCGTCTACGGGCCGGAGTTCGAGCTGATGGGCAACACACCCCGCGCTCCCGGCTCGGAGGAGTATCTCGATTCGGAGAAGTACCAGATCCGGGAGTGGGACCTCGATCGAGCCGACTCGCTCGCTCCCCTCCTCGGCCGGCTCAACCAGATCCGGCACGACCACGCATCCCTCCAGCGGACCGACAACATCACGTTCCACCCGATCGACAACCAGGACATCCTGTGTTTCTCGAAGGAATGGGAAGACGATCTGGTGCTCGTCGTCGTGAACCTCGATCCCCATCACACGCAGTCCGGCTACATCCAGCTGCCGCTCGAGGAGATGGGCATCGCCGAGCACAGCTCCTTCCAGGTCCACGACCTCCTCACCGACCGTCGCTTCCTGTGGAACGACCGATGGAACTATGTCGAGCTCGACCCGACCGGGATTCCTGCCCACGTGTTCGCCGTCCGCAAGCTCGTGCGCACCGAGCACGACTTCGACTACTACCTCTAGGAGCCCCCATGGAAGAGAACTGGTATCAGAACGCTGTCATCTACGAGCTCCATGTCCGGGCGTTCCACGACTCCAATGGCGACGGCATCGGCGACTTCCGGGGATTGACCGCCAAGCTCGACTATCTCCAGGAGCTGGGTGTCACCGCCATCTGGATGCTCCCCTTCTATCCGTCGCCGCTGCGAGACGACGGCTACGACATCGCCGACTACCGGTCGATCAACCCGTCGTACGGGAGCATGCGCGACTTCCGGCGCTTCCTCGACGAGGCCCACAAACGGGACTTGAAGGTGATCACCGAGCTGGTCATCAACCACACCTCAGACCAACACCCCTGGTTCCAGCGGGCCAGGAAGGCGCCGATCGGCTCACCGGAACGGGACTTCTACGTCTGGTCGGACACGCCCGAGCTGTACAAGGACGCCAGGATCATCTTCCAGGACACCGAGACGTCCAACTGGACCTGGGACCCGGTGGCGGAGCAGTACTACTGGCATCGGTTCTTCTCCCACCAGCCGGATCTGAACTTCGAGAGCGAACAGGTCCACGAGGCCGTCTTCGACGCCCTCGATTTCTGGCTCGAGATGGGCGTCGACGGGCTTCGGTTGGACGCCATCCCGTATCTGTATGAGCGGGACGGAACCATGTGCGAGAACCTCCCTGAAACGCATGCGTTCCTCAAGAAGCTTCGCAGCCGCGTCGACGCGAATTACGAGGGCCGGATGCTGCTGGCCGAGGCGAACCAGTGGCCGGAGGACTCTGTCGAGTACTTCGGTGACGGCGACGAGTGCCACATGAGCTTCCACTTCCCGCTCATGCCGCGGCTCTTCATGTCGGTGAAGATGGAGAACAACTTCCCGGTGATCGACATCATGGATCAGACGCCCGAGATCCCCGAAGGATCGGCGTGGGCCATCTTCCTCCGCAACCACGACGAGCTGACATTGGAGATGGTGACCGACGAGGAGCGCGACTACATGTATCGCATGTACGCCTCGGACGAGCAGGCGCGTATCAACGTCGGCATCAGGCGAAGGCTCGCCCCACTCCTCGGCAACAACCGCCGGACCATCGAGCTCCTGAACGCACTGCTCTTCTCACTGCCCGGGACCCCGGTCGTCTACTACGGCGACGAGATCGGCATGGGAGACAACATCTACCTCGGCGATCGCAACGGTGTCCGCACACCCATGCAGTGGTCGGGCGACCGAAACGCAGGTTTCTCGCGAGCCAACCCGCAGCGCCTCTACTTCCCGGTGATCACCGATCCCGAGTATCACTACGAGGCCATCAACGTCGAGACCCAGCAGGCGAATCCGAACTCCCTGTGGTGGTGGATGCGGCGCATGATCGCCCAACGAAGGAGCCTGCCCGCATTGGCCGGCGGCTCGCTCGAGTTCCTGCAACCCGAGAACGCCAAGGTGCTGGCATTCGAGCGGACGCTCGACGACGAGACCGTGCTCGTCGTCGCCAATCTTTCACGACATGTCCAGTCGGTTGAGCTCGACTTGGCACACCACGAAGGGTTGGCGCCGATCGAAGTCTTCGGGAGGACTCCGTTCCCTCTGGTCGGTGAGCTTCCGTACCTCCTCACGCTCGGCCCGCACGAGTTCTACTGGTTCCGTTTCGAACGCGCCGCAGAACGCGAGGACGGCACGGACGGCCTGCCCAGGATCCGCCTACGCAACGAGGAAGCCGACGTGTTCCGCGCCAGGGCGCAGCTGGGCCGTGCGCTCGCCGCCGACCTCCCGAACCGGCGCTGGTTCCGATCGAAGGCGAGCACCATCACCGCCGTCGACGTGGTCGACGTCCTGTCGTTCGCCGGTACGGACGTCAAGACCGTCATCGCCGAGGTCAACTACGCAGAGCGGGAGTCCGAGATCTACGTCGTCCCGCTCGCTGTCGTCGGCGCCGACCGTGCCGAACACCTCATGGAACACGAACCCGGCCGACTGCTGGCGATGGTGACCGGAAGCCCGGAGGGGGCAGCGCTGACGCACGCTATCGACGATCCAGACTTCGGCAGAGCGCTCGTCGCCTCCATGACCGGCCGGCCCAGGAAGGCGGGCTCGAAGACGGAGGTCAAGAGCTCACACGCCAAGAAGTGGGCAAAGCCAGCGATCGGAGCGGACACGCACGTGCGCACGCTGGGTGTCGAACAGTCCAACACGTCGATCGTGTTCGACGACAGCGCCATCCTCAAAGTGTTCAGGAAGCTCGAGCAGGGCAACAATCCGGAAGTCGAGATCGGTCGGTTTCTCACCGAACGAACGGACTTCGAACACACCCCGTCGGCACTGGGGGTCCTCAACTGGATCCACGACGGCGAAGAGTCGGCCTTCGGGTTCCTCCAGCAGTACGTCCAGAACCAAGGGGACGCCTGGACACACACGGTGGATCAGATCTCGCTGTTCCTCGAGCAGGTCATCACGTCGAGGGCACAGGACCGTCTACCAAACCTGACCGCGCACCCGATGGACCTCGTCGGCGCTGTGCCCGACGACGACCTGACGGCGATGTTCGGCACCGCGCTCATCGAGGCGGGGCTGCTGGGACGCCGTACGGGAGAGCTCCACATCGCGCTCGGGTCGGAGTCCGAGGATCCGGCGTTCACACCGGAGCCGATGACCACGCTCTATCAGCGTTCGCTCTATCAAGCGATGCGCACCGGGGTCCGCCAGAGCTTCCAACTGCTGCGACGCCGGAGGAAGACCCTCACCGGTGAGACCCTCGAACTCGCCGAAGAGGTCCTCGAGAGGGAGAAGGAGTTGCTCGAGCGTCTCTCTGCGGTGTCGAAAGGCAAGCTGGACGCCGTCCGAACCCGGATTCACGGGGACTACCACCTCGGTCAGGTCCTGTTCACCGGCAACGACTTCCTGATCATCGACTTCGAAGGCGAGCCGGCCCGCCCGGTGTCCGAGCGCCGGATCAAGCGGTCGCCGTTGCGAGACGTCGCCGGCATGGTCCGCTCGTATCACTACGCCGCGAACGCAGGTGCACTGGGCGTTCAGGAACAGGGTCTGGTCGACGCTCACTCCGTGACCTCGGAACGAATCAAACAGTGGGCCGAGGTGTGGTTCCGCTGGGTGGCGTCGGCATTCCTGTCGGGGTACCTCGAAGAACTCGGAGACGCGACGATTGTGCCGGCCGATCGAGATCAGATCAGGACACTGCTCGACGCCTATCTGCTCGAGAAGGTGGTCTACGAACTCGGATACGAGTTGGACAACCGTCCGGACTGGATCGGCATCGCCCTCGACGGCATCTTGCTCCACCTCGACTGAGCCACAAAACGAGAGAGGACCGCCACCCCGTGTAGCGGTCCTCTCCCCATCGCGATCGATCGCATTCAGGCGATGAGATCCAAGACTGTCTGGCGGAAATCGTTCGGCTGGAAGGGCTTGGTCACGAAGGCGTCGGCGCCGCCTTCGTCTGCCCGTCTCCGGGACTCTTCCTCGGCGTGCGCGGTCAGCACCACCACCGGGAGCGATCGGGTTGCCTCGTCGCTGCGGATGTGGTCCAGGACCTGCCATCCGTCCATGCCGGGAAGGCCGATGTCGAGCACCAGCAGATCCGGAGATTCGGAGCGCACGGCATCGAGCCCGCTGGGACCGTCTTCCCGCATCAGGATCTCGAGATCCGCCGCACGGAGGCAGACCTCGATGAGCCGACGGATCACGGCTGAGTCTTCGATCACGAGAATTCGTTGTCCCACGGTCTTCCTCTCGTCAATTCACGGGGTGTAGTTGAGGACATTTTTCGGAGCCGTGCGATTTCCCCTGCCGGAAGCGGGAGTCACTGCGCGTTTTCGAATTGTATGTCTCTCGACAGCGATGGACTCGACAAAGCTCTCGAGCTGCCGGAGGTTGCGTACCTCGAACACCTCGTCGCAATAGCGAGCGTATCGGCTCATCACCGAATCACCGCTGTCCCAATAACTAGTCGGCTCCGGATTCAGCCAATAAAGCGATTTCGCAGAAGCGGAGATATCGGCGAGGTGCGCCTCCCGCGGCTCGCGATAGTTGTTCCGGGCGTCGCCAGTGATGATCACGGTCGATCGCGGGGTGATCTCCTTGCCGTACTTCTGGGTGAACTGGGCGAAGGCGTGCCCGTAGTCACTGTGGCCGTCCAACCAAACCACGTCGGCCTCCGTGGAGATCCGGGTCAGCGCATCCTTGAAGTCGCTCCCCGGCTTGAGGAAGTCCGTCACCTCATCGGTCGCATCCACGAACACGAACGCCCTGAGCTTGGAGAATTGCGATGCCATCGCATAGGTGAACTGCAGGGTGAAGCGCGCGAAGGTCGCCATCGAACCGGAGATGTCACAGATGAGGAAGATCTCCGGCTTGTGGGGTCGCTTGTTCTTGAACTTGGGCTCGAGCGGCACACCGCCGGTTGCCAGCGATGTTCTCACGGTCTTGCGGAAGTCCAGCCGACCCCTGTTCTGATTTCGGCGCTTCTGGGCGAGCCGAGCGGCGAGCTTGCGAGTCAGCGGCCCGACGACGTCCTCGATGGCGGCGAGATCGGTCCGGGTGGCATGCATCAGATCGAGCTCCTCGGTCAGCGGCTTGCGGAGTGTCTGCGCCACCGCCTCGTGACCACGGTCCTCCACCAGCCGTCGGCGGATCTCCTCTTCGAGCTCGGTCCGGAGGCGTTCGATCCGCTCGGAGACCTCTTCGCTGATGAGCCGCTCCTCGAGGTCGTCGAGGTCGGCCTGGTCGGCGAGCATGGCCTCGAGCAGCCGCTGCTCCAGCGCGTCGATGTCCAGCTGTCGAAGGGTGCGATACAGGTAGTACGTGCCACCGACGGGGCGCCCGGGCTCCATCCCGGCGAGCTGGTCGACGGCATCGCGAGCCGACTGACGAAGCCGACTGAAGTCCTGCTGCGCCATCGCATTGAACAGCGACTCGATGAGCTCCTCGAGATCCATCGCCGAGCCACCTCCAGACCCGTCACGACCCGACCCCTCCGAGTTGCCTGCGATGTCCGAGTCGGGCATCTCGTCCGGTTCGAGGGCGAGCAGCCGGCTCCGATCGGCAAAGAACACCTCGAACGCCGTCTCGAATGCCGGCTCATGGCGGCTGTTCTTCACGAGGGTCGCCCGGAGCGTCTCCTTGAATGCGCTTCGATCACCGATGTCGATGTGGCCGACCGCGTTCATCGCGTCGATCGCCTCCACCATCGAGACCGGGACCCCGACAGCTCTCAGCTCCTCGACGAACGACGTCATCAACGAGAGCATGGGCTCACTCCGATGTCGCAAACTCCTTGAGTGCCCGATCGATGTCGGTCTGATACTTGAGGAAGACGTGCACCGTGTCGGCGACGACCTCGGCGTCGACGTGCTCGATACCGAGCGCGAGGAGCGTCCGGGCCCAATCGATCGTCTCCGACACCGAAGGGGACTTCTTGAGGTCCATTGCGCGGACCGACCTGGCCACCCGGGCGATCTCATCGGCCAGCTTCGCCGGCAGGTCGGGGACCCTCGCCATCAGGATCTCGCGCTCGCGCTCGGGCGTCGGATATCCGATGTGGAGGAACAGGCACCGGCGTTTGAGCGCCTCGGAGAGCTCGCGAGTGTTGTTCGACGTCAAGAGGACCATCGGCTGCGTCTTGGCCGTCACGGTCCCGAGTTCGGGGATCGAGACCTGGAAGTCCGAGAGAACCTCGAGCAGCAGCGCCTCCGTCTCCATCTCGACCCGGTCGATCTCGTCGACGAGCAGGACGACCGGCTGCTCCGACCTGATCGCCTGCAGCAGAGGCCGGGCGAGCAGGAACTCCTCGGAAAAGATGTCACCGGAGATCTCGGACCAATCCGAGCCCTCGTCCGCCTGGATGCGGAGGAGCTGCTTCTTGTAGTTCCATTCATACAAGGCCCTGGACTCGTCCAGTCCCTCGTAGCACTGGAGCCTTATCAGCTGCCGGTCGGTGATGGATGCGAGCGACTTGGCGAGTTCTGTCTTGCCGACGCCGGCGGGGCCCTCGACCAAAACCGGCTTGCCGAGTGCGTCTGCCAGGTAGGCCACCTGGGAGATCCGGTCGTCCGGCAGGTAGTCGACCGATCGCAAGGCGGATGCGAGCGCGGCCGGGGATTCGAAATGTGACATCGGGGATTGCTCCGCACGTCGTGGGAGGCCGCAGTGTACCGGGGTCGACGCCGTCGCCGGATGTGACCAATACCGGCGAGCACCCCAGGGCGGCGTATCCTCACCGGCGTGGAAGAGGACAGATGCGGATCGTGATCGTGGGAGCCGGCGCCGTCGGCTCCTATCTCGCAGAGCGGCTCTCGGCCGAAGGCCAAGACGTGGTGGTGGTCGAGGACAACGAGGACCGCGCTGCCGACCTCCAGGACCGCATCGACGCGCTGGTGATCACCGGCAACGGGGCGAGTCCGACCGTGTTGCATCAAGCGGGGGTCGATCGCGCCGACCTGCTCATCGCCGTCTCGAACTCTGACGGCGCCAACGTGCTCGCCTGCCACGTCGCCGCGGATCTCGGTGTGAAGCGAACGGTGGCCCGGATCGAGGACTCCGACATGCGGGAGGCCGTGGCCGGTCTCGAGGTGGACTTCGTCATCGACCCTGGTGAGGCCGCGGCCTTCGAGCTGGGCGCGCTGGTGCGCCAGTCGGGAGTGTCCGAGCTGGTGGAGTTCGGAGGAGGAACGCTGACACTGGTCGGTGCGACCATCCCCCCGACCTCACCGGTGGCGTCGCAGCCGCTCAACGAGCTGAGGACAACCCGATCGGACTTCGACTGGGTGGTCGCGGCGCTGGTCCGCCATGGCGAGACGATCGTCGCCCACGGCGACACCGTCATCGAGGTGGGCGATCATGTCCTGCTGATGGTGAACTCTGGCGACGTCGATCGAGCCACCCACCTCCTCGGTGTGCGGCATCACGTGATCGAACGGGTCGTGATCCTCGGTGCCACCCGGCTCGCCGAGCTGACGGCCGCGCACCTCACGAGCGAGGGCTACGAGGTGATCGTCATCGACGAAGACCCCACACGCTGCCGCAAGCTCGCCGAGCACCAGGCCAGAACGCTCGTGATCTGCGACGATCCCACCGATCCCGAGACGCTCCGATCCCTCAACCTCGACGACCGCGACGCCGTGCTCGCCCTGACGGGGTGGGATGAGGTCAACATCCTCGGATGCCTGCTCGGCAAAGCGCTCGGCGCGTCCACGACGGTGGCTCGCTTCAACCGGATCGAATACGTGAGCCTGTTGCAGGGCACCGGGATCGAGGCTGCGGTTTCGAGCCGGCTGATCGCCGCAGGGGCGATTCTCCGATTCGTCCGGCGCGGCCGGATTCACTCGGTGGTCACGTTCAAGGACACCGACGCCGAGGCCATCGAGCTCGAGGTCGGCAAGAACTCACCTGCAGTCGGCAAGACCCTCGTCGAACTCGGCATGCCCCGCGATGCCGTCATCGGTGGCGTGCTCCGCAACGGCGAGACCTTCGTCCCCTCCGGTATCAGCACCATCGAATCCGGAGATCGGGTGATCCTCTTCTCGATGCCAGACTCGATCACGACGGTCGAACAGCTGTTCATCCCGGCATGACCTCCATCTTCGAGATCAGGCATTCGACCGGTCGCCCGGGAATGGCCCGTCGCCTGCTGCTGATCATCGGTGCGGTGGTTGCCGCATCGGGAGCGGCCATGCTCCCGTCGGCCCTGGTCTCGGCTGCGTACGGAGAGGGGCTCGCCGCACTGGAGATACTCGGTGCGGCACTCGTGACCATGGCCATGGGCTTCTTGGCCTGGAGGGTCTTCGGCCAGACCGGCGTCCTCACCACCAGGGAGGGTTTCGCCGCCGTCGGGCTCGCCTGGTTCGTCATGTCGGCGTTCGGGACACTGCCGTTCCTGTTCACCGACTCGATCCCGAACTTCTTCGACGCCTACTTCGAGACCGCGTCGGGATTCACGACCACCGGAGCCTCGATCCTCCTCGACCCGGGTGCGCTTCCGAAGGGCGTGCTGTTCTGGCGATCGACGACCCAGTGGATCGGCGGGATGGGCGTGATCGTCCTCTCCATCGCGATCCTCCCGCTCCTCGGTATCGGGGGCGTCCAACTGGCGAGAGCCGAATCGCCGGGCCCGACGCCAGACCGGCTCACGCCCCGGTTCCAGGAGACGGCCAAGCGCCTCTGGCTGGTCTACGTCGGCCTCACCATCGTTCAACTCCTGCTGCTCTGGGTGGGCGACATGGACCTGTTCCAATCCGTGAATCACGCGATGACCACCATGTCCACGGGAGGGTTCGGAACCGAGGCGACATCGATCACCAACTTCAGCGCCTACACCCAGTGGGTGATCACGCTCTTCATGTTCATCGCAGGGGTTTCGTTCGCCCTCCACTACCGAGCATTGAGAGATCCCCAGGCGTATCGCAGGAGTGCCGAGTTCGGGCTGTACTCCGCCTTCTTCCTCATTGCAGTGGTCATCATCGCCGGGGGCCTCATCGAGCCGGGCGTCGCCCTCTCGGATGCCATCCGGGATGCGGCGTTCACCGCCGGAACGCTCATCACCACGACCGGTTTCGCCACCGCAGACTTCGGCGCCTGGCGGCCTGCACTCCAGATCTTCGTCGTGGGGCTGATGTTCCTCGGAGGGATGGCCGGCTCGACCGCAGGCGGGGTGAAGACGTTCCGGGTGGGAATTCTCGCAAAGTCGGCCATGAACGACCTGAAGCGCATCGTCCATCCGAAGTCGATCCTGGTGACCCGCTTCGGAAAGGAGCGGGTCAGCGACGGCATCGTCGAGAGCATCCAGAGCTTCTTCCTCTTCTACATGTTCCTCTTCATGACCGCCACCTTCCTCATCTCCTTCATCGATGCCAACCTCGGCGAGGAGATCAATCTCGTCACGTCGGCAAGCGCCGTTGCGGCGTCACTCGGCAACATCGGACCGGGGCTCGGCGATGTCGGTCCCGCCTCCAACTACCTCGCCATTCCGATGCCGGGCAGGACGCTCCTCGCCTTCTTGATGATCGTCGGGCGTCTCGAGATCTTCCCCGTGCTGTTGCTGTTCACCCGCCACCTCTGGAAGCGTTGAACATCGGTACGAGGCGTACACTCCACGCCACATGCACATCGTGATTGCTGGAATCGGGCGGGTCGGGTCGGAGCTGGCCCGAAGGACCTCACTCGACGGGCACGATGTGGTCGCAATCGACAAGAATCCCACCGCCTTCGACCGACTCGGATCGGAGTTCAACGGCGAGACGGTCCTCGGGGAAGCCTTCGACATCTCGATCTTGCGACAAGCCGGGATCGAGGTGGCGGACGTGTTCCTGGCGGTCACATCCAGCGACAACGTCAACCTGATGGCGACCGAGATCGTGCGGCGCCTCTTCAAGAACCCGCGGGCGATCGCCAGGCTCTACGACCCGGCCAGACAGCCCAGCTACCAGGCGCTCGGTATCGACTTCATCACCGGAACCCAGCTGATCGCCAACGTGATCTACGAACGTGTGGTCAGCGAAGATCTGCAGTTCCATGTCACGTTCCCTGCGGGCGACGTCGAGATCATCGACTTCACCCTCAATGACCAGGCCCACGGGATGCACCTCAACGAACTCGAGATTCGCAACAAACTGCGGGTCGCGGCCATCCACCGCAATGGCGAGACCATCATTCCAAACCGCCGGTTCGTGCTCGCCTCCGGGGACCTGGTCGTGGCCGCAGCACGTGACGGCGTCCAGAACCGGCTCGATCACCTGATCGAGGAACCCGGATGAGGCTGATCGTCATGGGCGGCGGCAAGGTGGGAGGCCAGATCGCCCGCGACCTCGACCAGGCGGGACACGGTGTCATGGTCATCGAGTCCGATCCAGCACGGGCAGCCGGTCTGGCCAACTCGACCGACATCCTGGTCCTGCAGGGTGACGGGACCGACCTCGCTCTGCTCAACGAGATCGGCATCAGGCCCGACGACTTCTTCCTGGCCCTCACCGGAATCGACGAGGACAACCTGGTGGCTTGCGAACTCGTCCGAGTCACGTTCGGAGTCGAGCGGCTCCTCGCCCGACTCAACGACCCGAAGAACGGGCTCACGTTCAAGGCTCTGGACATCCCGCATGTCTCGGTGACGGACCTCCTGGCCGGCATCATCACCGACCGACTCGAACTGGCCGAGATGGGCCAGGCCTCCATCGGCCGCGAGGCGTCCATGACCTTCATGACGGTACTGGTGCCGGATGATGCCCAAGTGATCAGGGTCCACGAGGTCGACCTCCCGCCCTCCACGATCGTTGTCGCCCTCGAGGACGACGACGGGATCAGGGTTCCGACCGGTGACACCCCGATCCAACCTGGCGACCGGGTCGTCGTCCTCACTCAGATCGGCTCGGAGGACGACGTCACGGCAGCGCTGCGAGGACAGGGTTGATGCTCCGGCGCATACGCACTGCACTCCGTAGCCTCCTCCAGGGGGCGTACGGCGTCACGATCGAGATTCTGGCGCTCGCAGCGCTCTTCGCTGCCGGAGCGGTCATCGCCATCGTGCTTTCGCAGCTGGTCTGATGCTGCTCAAACCGACTCTCGAAGACGCCCGCCGGATTGCTGCAGACCTGGGGCGGATCATGGCCGTCGTCGCAGCAGCCGGGCTCATCCCTCTCGTGTGGGCCCTGGCCCTGGGCGAGTGGAAGCCGGCCACAGACCTGGTTCTGATGATCGGCGTCGCCGGGATCTTCGCCGGACTCGCCGAGAACTGGGCCCCCAAGACCCAGAAACACCCTGTATGGGGTCACGGCTTGATCGTCGTTTCGCTCGTGTGGTTGCTCGTGCCGGCGGTCGGCGCGATCCCACTGGCACTGTCCGGCCACTACGGAGATCTGGTCGACGCCTACTTCGACGCGATGAGCGGCCTCACGACAACCGGTCTCGCAACGATCCAGGATCTCGACCACCTCGCAGCCTCGACCAACGTATGGCGACACACCCTGCAGTTCCTCGGCGGCCAGGGAATCGTGCTCGCAGCACTCGTGTTCTTCTCGGCGTCCGGAGCACTCTCCCTCTATGAAGCAGAGGGGCGGGACCAGCGCATCTTCCCGAGTGTCGGCTCGACCGCCCGATTCATCTGGCTCGTGAGCCTCGTGCACGGCCTGCTCGGCATCACCGCCCTCACGATCGACGGCGTGATCGCTCAGGGTTTCGAGTGGTCTCGCTCGTTGTTCCACGGCTTCACCATCTTCATGGCTGCGTTCGACACCGGAGGGTTCTCACCCCAGAGCACGAGCATCTCCTACTACCACTCCGCCTCGTTCGAAGCCGTCGTGGCGGTACTCATGCTGGCCGGTGCGATGAGCTTCGGACTCCATCACGCGATCTGGCAACGCCGCTCCGGACTGCTCCACAACATCGAGGTGCGGACGTTCGCAACGACCGTCACCGTCACGCTGCTGGTCACGCTGACCGGGCTGGCGATCTCCGGCATCTACACGGAGGCCGGCTCGCTCCTCCGCCGCGGCTTCTTCCAGCTCGTTTCGGCACACACCGGCACCGGCTTCGCAAATGTGAGCTCCGCCGAGCTGGCCCGATGGAGCGGGCTGGCCTTCGGGGGGATGACGGTGGCGATGGCGTTGGGAGGGATGAGCTCGTCCACTGCCGGCGGCGTGAAGGCGCTCCGGATCGGCCTCACGGTCAAGTCGGTCCTCATGACGGTCCGCGAGGCTCTCACTCCGAGCCGCACGGTCATCAGCAGGACCTACTTCCAGTACGGGCGACACCGGCTCGAACCAGAGCTCGCCAACTCGGTCATGACGGTCTCCCTGCTCTACGTCGCCCTCTACCTGCTCGGGGCCGTGGTCGGGTTGGCCTACGGGTACGGCCTGGCCGAATCGCTGTTCGAGTCCGTCAGTGCCGCTGCCGCGGTCGGGCTCTCGGTCGGGGTGGTGAGCCCGGACATGCCGGTCGTGCTCCAGATCATCATGATCTTCCAGATGTGGATCGGCAGGCTCGAGTTCATCGCGGTGTTCGCTCTCCTCGGCTTCGGCCTGTCGGTGGTGAAAGGGCGATGACGACGGTTCTCGGTCTCGTGTTGACCATCGCTCTCGCGATCGTGCCGGTCTCGGAGCTGGACGCCGACCCCGAAACCTGGAACGGCGAGGACGTGACGGTGAGCGGCGAGATCATCGGCGACTATTCGACCAGAGACGACGTGGTCTGGTTTCAGCTGAACGACGATCCCTACGCGGCCATTCCACTCGCCGAGCGATCAGAGCCCGTAGGCACGAACACGGGCATCGGTGTGCGAATCCCGAGATCGGAGTGGTCTGAAGAGTGGGGCGGCCCCGGCGGCTACGGACGACGAGGTCCGATCGTCGAGGTGACGGGGACGTTCCTGCACAACAGCCCGGACGACCAGGGTGAGACGTTCATCGCCGGCAGTGAGGTCAGACTGATCGAGCGGGCGAGGCCGATCGAAACCCGGCCCGCCTCGCCACTGGCGGCCACGACCGGCGTCGTGCTGGGCGCCATCGGGCTCGTCCTGTATCGCCTGGGTCGCCGGCCGCGCTACCGACGGGACCGGTAGCGTCAGCTGGAGAGCACGACCAGGTCGTCGCGGTGAACGACGACCAGGCCCGGCTCGGGGCCATCCCCGCTGATCGCCCTCACGAGGTCGGATGCCGACACGCGGACGATGCCCTTGCCCACCAGCTCTCCGTCGCTGCCGAGTATCTCCACCGCAGAACCGAGGTCGAAGCCGCCGTGCACCTTCCGCACCCCGACACCGAGCAACGACCGGCCGTTCTCCTGCAGTGCGACGCGGGCTCCTTCGTCGATCGACACGGCTCCCTCGGACGGCTGGCCGAAGGCGATCCACAACTTCCGGGCCGGGATGCGCTCGCGTCGCGGGTCGACCCAGGTCCCGACCTCTTCGCCCGCAACGGCCCTGGCGAGCGCGTCGTCCATGCGGGAAGGGCCGATGACCGTGGGAACACCAGACCACGCGGCCATCCTCGCTGCTGCGATCTTCGAGCCGACTCCACCCGATCCGAGCGGTCCCGATTTCGCCCCCATCAGATCGTCGAGGAGCTGGTCCGTGTGGGATATCTCGGAGAGCAATGTCGCCGTCTCGTCGACTCGAGGATCGGCCGAGAGAAGCCCGGCGGTGTCCGTGAGCAGAACGAGCAGCTCTGCACGCACCAGATGAGCGACCAGGGCAGCCATTCGATCGTTGTCGCCGAGCCGGAGCTCTTCCACCGCGACCGTGTCGTTCTCGTTCACGATCGGAACCACCCGCTCCGCGAGCATCCGTTCGAGCGCCTGACGGGCATGGAGGTACTGCTCGCGATCGGCGAGCACCGACTTCGTGAGCAGGATCTGGCCCGCCATCATGCCCTGCTCGGCAAACGCCCTGCTGTAACGCTCCATCAGGCGACCCTGCCCGACGGCTGCGGCGACCTGCAGACTCGGGACATCGGGCGGTCGTGCCGAGCGTCCCATCGCTCCGAGCCCGGCGGCGACGGCAGCCGAGGTCACGAGGACGGTTGGATACCCCGCCCGCCACGAATCGGAGACCTGTCGAACGATCCGGCCGATCGCCTCGTCGTTCAAGCTCAGGCCGTCGTTGGTGAGCGAGGACGAACCGACTTTTGCGACCACGACGCCGCCCCGAGCGGTGGCGTGCCTCATTGCTCCTCCTCCTCTTCGTCCTCGTAGGTGATGAACTCGAACTCGAGTGCGCCGATCCTCACCGTGTCACCCTCCTCGGCACCTGCTTCGATCAGGGCGGCTTCGACCCCGAGCCGCTCGAGGCGCTCGGCCGCCATGTCTGCCGCCTGCGGGTTGGTCAGGTCGGCGAAGCGGACGGCCCGCTGGGCTCCGATTCCTTCCACCACCCACACGTCACCGGATCGTTCGACCGAGAACTGCGGGCGAACCGGCCGGTGCAGGACATACCCTTCACGTTCCGGTCGGGCCCGCTCCGCCTGGTCGACCAGTGCACCGATCGCATACAGCAGCTCCTTGACACCCTCCCCCGTGATCGACGAGATGAGATGGGCGCCGGGCACCGCCAGGGCCGCTTCCGCAGCGCCGGGGAGATCCGCCTTCGTGACGGCGAACACCCGCGGACGCTCCAGCAATTGCGGTGAGAAGTCACCGAGCTCCCCGAGAAGGACGTCACGTTGCACGTCGACGGGATCCGTGGCCGTGATTGCCGGATCCAGGAGGATCACCAGGACCTGGGCGCGCTCGGTGTGCCTGAGGAACTCGTGACCGAGACCCTTGCCTTCCGCAGCGCCCTCGATGAGCCCGGGGATGTCGGCCAGCACGAACTCCTGGTCATCGAATGCAACGACCCCGAGATTGGGCTCGAGGGTCGTGAAGGGGTAGTCGGCGATCTTCGGCCTGGCAGCCGACACGCTGGCGATGAACGTCGACTTGCCCGCATTCGGGAAGCCCACGAGTGCGGCATCGGCCATCAGCTTGAGCTCGAGTGTGTACGTCTCCTCGGCGCCATACTCGCCCTGTTCGCAGATCGAAGGCGCTCGACGCTTGGGAGAGACGAACGCGGCATTGCCTCGGCCTCCGCGTCCCCCCTTGAGCACGACCACCTGCTGACCCGGTTCGACCAGATCTGCGATCATGCGGCCGGATTCGTCATAGATCGTGGTGCCGGGTGGCACCGGGAGGACGAGGTCGTCACCTCCTCGTCCGTGCTGGAAATCGCCGGTACCGTGCGTCCCAGAGCCTGCTTTGTGATGAGGATGCCGACGGTAGGTCAGCAGCGTGCTGACGCCTTCGTCGGCACGGAAGACCACGTCGCCGCCGTCACCACCATTGCCGCCGGTCGGCTTCCCCTGCGGCTTCCCCTTTGCCCTCACGAACGCGGCGACGCCCGCACCTCCGTTCCCGGCGCGGGCGTGTACCTGTGTCCGGTCGACGAACATGCGACCGGAACTCGATCAGTCGGAGAGGACGTCGACCAGACGACGGTTGTTCCGTGTCGTGTACTTGACGGTGCCCTCAGCCATTGCGAACAGTGTGTCATCGCTTCCACGACCGACGTTGACGCCGGGGTGGATGCGGGTGCCCCGCTGACGAACGATCACGGCACCGGCGTTGACGGTCTGCCCGTCGAACACCTTTGGACCGAGACGCTGGGCGCGCGAGTCACGCCCGTTCTTGCTGGAGCCGCCTGCTTTTGTCTTCGACATGGTTCATTCCTCCTCGGAGGACGCCTCGACGGGCGCCTCGGTCTTCTCGGCGGCGGGAGCCTTGGCCGGCTCCGACTTCTTCGACTTCTTGGTTCCACCGGGGAGGTCGATGCCGGTCACCTCGAGCGAGGTGTACTGCTGGCGGTGACCCATCCGGCGGCGGTAGCCGGTCTTGTTCTTGTATTTGAAGATGTCGATCTTCGGGCCCTTGACGTCCCCGAGCACCTTGGCGGTGACGGAAGCCTTCGAGAGGCTGTCCTTGTCGGTGATCGTGGATCCTTCGTCGTCGACGATCAGGATCGGGGTGAAGGAGACGTTGTCTTCGGTCGTGTGGAGCAGCTCGACCTCGATGACGTCACCGGGACTCACCTTGGCCTGTTTTCCACCCGACTTGATGATGGCATACATGGAAAAACCTCTGAGAGGGGGGTCGGCGTCAATGTACTACGGCGCGCACCTTTGGGCAAAGCGGGTTTGCCGTGTGTTCGCCCACCGTGCTGTCGGCTTTCAGCCGTCGGCCGCGCGCACAGTGGAACGTCATGCGCACGGGCTCGCGTGGCTCGGACTCCAATCGAGTGCGAACACCCTCCATGGAGCCGATGGCTGACAGCCGAAAGCCGATGGCAGCGAGCCGCCAGGCGAGCCGCCTTCAGTCCACGTCTTCGGCAGTGCCGCTGATCGGGACGGCATGGGTGGCGGCTTCCTCGTGGAGGAGCACTCCCCTGCCTTCACAGTGAGGACACTGTTCGGAGAAGGATTCGAGAAGCCCGGCGGAGACGTTCTTTCGGGTCATCTCGACCAACCCCAGATGGGACACGTCGAACACCTGGGTCCTGGTCTTGTCCCTGGCCAGCGTCTCCTTGAGCCGGCGGAGCACCATCTGCTGGTTCTTCTCGACCTCCATGTCGATGAAGTCGATGACGATGATCCCGCCGATGTCGCGCAGCCGCAGCTGACGTCCGATCTCTTCGGCCGCCTCGAGGTTGTTCTGCAGAACCGTGTCTTCGAGGTTGGACGATCCGACGAACTTGCCCGTGTTCACGTCGATCACCGTGAGCGCTTCGGTTCGGTCGATCACGAGGTGACCCCCCGACGGCAGGTATACCCGACGGTCGAGCGCCTTCCGGAGTTGGTCTTCGACGTGGTACCGCTCGAACAGGGGGAGCTCATCGTCGTATTTGCTGATCTTCGCGACCAGGTCGGGGGCCGTGCGGCCCAGATAGTCGCTGACCTCTTTGAGTGCTTGGTCGTCGTCGATGAGCATCCGCCGGAAATCGGCCGTGAAGTGCTCACGAATCACCCGGATGAGCAGATCCGGCTCTTCGTAGACGACTCTTGGGGCGCGCCCGTCCGATTCGGCGTCCGACGTGATCTGCTCCCAGTTCTTGAGGAGGCGAGAGATGTCGGCGGCGATCTCTTCGTCGGAGGCGTGGAGCGCGGCGGTGCGAACGATCACTCCGTATCCCTTCGGCTTCACCTTCGAGATCACCTCCCGAAGGCGGCTCCGCTCGTTCTCCGGCAGACGCCGAGATATGCCCTGGGCATCGGAATCGGGTACCAGCACGAGATAGCGACCCGGGAGCGACGGCTGCCCGGTGAGTCGCGCTCCCTTGGCTCCCATGGCGTCCTTGACGACCTGCACCAGGATCTGATCGCCGACCTTGAGCACCTCTTCGATCCGGGGCCGGCGCTTGCCGAACTTCTCCTGGTCGATCTGGACGTCGGACGCGTACACGACGCCGTTCTTGGCGGCGCCGAAGTCGACGAACGCCGCCTCCATG
>CBDTXZ010000010.1:0-34951 GCA_965364515.1 uncultured bacterium | reverse complement strand
GCTTCGCAGGGCGCCTGCGAACCACGAAGTGCTTCGTGGGGTCGTGTTCCTTCTCTGCCCCCCACCAGAGGGCGTCGAGCGTCCAGAGATCGGTCCCGAGATCTGCCGCGATCAGGTGCAGCATCTCGTTCACCGCCTCGTACACCTCGCCTTCGGACGCATCATCGGCGACGTCGGGCCACAGGTCGAGGCGCTGCATCGCCGAGTCCGAGATGCGGCTCCTCACCCCGTAGGTCTCGGGGTCGGCCACGAGCAGCACGGCGGTGTAGAGGTCGCTCGTCAATCCGGGCAGATCCCCGATACCGTCGATGCGCATCGCGATCGGACGATCCTCGTCGAGGAGGTCTTCGAGTGCCGACCGCACCACGTCGAAATGCCTGATGAGCTGATCCTCGTGGAGGTGGAGATTCCACCAGTGTCGATTGTGCTCGAACTGGAGGAAGTCCGAAAACGTCCGCTCATCGAGGCCGGCAGGGTCGCGGAAGGCAGGGCCGAACCGATCGAGCACCATGCGCTGATCGCGGATCATCTGATTCACGTCGTTGTGCTGGCCAGAGCGCAACAGGCGCTTCAGGTAGGAGAGGCCGTCGGAGGACACGGGGCTTTCGGATCGGGAGACGCCACGATAGGCCCGGTCGAGATGAAGGACCGCACCGAGGCCTCGGCGTCGATCGTGGGGCCGTCGAGATGTGCGTTGATTCGGCGAGAATGCACCAGACTCGTTGCTCAGAGCGGGGCACCGGGCGCCCGCTTAGTCTGAACCGATGTCGCCAGAGCGCTTTCCGAACGTCGACGAGTTGGTCGACGCCAATGCCGAATTCGCCTCGGGCTTCGCCGACGCCGATCTTCAGGTCGCCCCGCTCCGCCGCCTCGCGATCGTGGCCTGCATGGACTCGCGCATGGACATCTTCGCCCTGCTGGGGCTCGGAAACGGTGACGCTCACGTGATCAGAAACGCCGGAGGTGTGGTCACCGACGACGTGATCCGCTCGCTGTGCCTGTCGCAACGTGCTCTCGGAACCGAGGAGATCATCCTCGTTCACCACACCGATTGTGGACTCCAGAAGATCGACGAGACCGACTTCAAGGCGGTGCTCGAAGCAGAGACCGGCGTCAAGCCATGGTGGTCGCTCGAGGCATTCACCGACGCCCACCGTGACGTGGCCCAGTCGGCGCGAAGACTGCAGATCACGCCGTTCCTCCCGAACAAGAACCACATCAGCGGCTTCGTCTACAACGTGGAGACCGGGCTGTTGGAGAGAGTGGAGATTCCCAACTGGTGAAGCCGAAGGATCCCTGGCGAGAGGCCCCTACGGGATCAAGACGAGCTTGCCCACGAAGTCCTTCGCCTCGAACCGAGCCTGTGCATCGGCAATGGCCGTGAGCGGGTAGGTCTCCGCCACGATCGGATGGATGTCGCCGGAACGGGCGAGGTCCGCCAGCAGCTCGAAATCGGTTCGGGTGTGCATCGTCGAGCCGATGAGCGTCCTCTGACGCAGGTAGAGCCTCCGAAGGTCGAACTCCACCACAGGGCCCGCGATCGCCCCCGCCGTCACGAGCCGCCCGCCGGTCTTCAGCCGATCGACGAATGAACCGAACTCGGGCCCGCCGACCACGTCCACGACCGCGGCGACTTCCTCCAACTGGGTGAGATCGTCGTCGCCGCGCACGACGATCTCCGCCGGCCCCGCCGCTGCGACCAGATCTGTCTTCGAGGGGCTCGTGTACGCGACGACGTGGCATGAGCGCGCAACCAGGATCTGGACGGCCGCCATGCCAACACCGCCAGACGCTCCAGTCACCAGCACCCGCTCACCGGCTGAGCATCCCGCCCGGTTGATCATTCCCATCGCGGTGCCGTACGCGACGGGAAGACACGAGAGCTGGGAATCTGTCAGGGGCGAGTCGGTGACATCGTGCAGCCGGGCAGTGGCAGAGCAGTGGTACTGAGCGAATCCCCCATCGGCCTCGCTGCCGATGACCTCACTCGGGGAGCCGTCCTCGTAGTCGATGACCGGGTCCACGAGCACCTTCCTCCCGAGGAGGTGATCGTCGTCGGGCGAGCCGACCTCGACCACGGTTCCGACGATGTCGGTGCCCTGGATCAGCGGGAAGGCGAGCGGTTCCCCGCGCCAGCCGGCGATCGCCCGCGCATCGGTTGGTGTGCCGTAGGCGCCCTCTCGGGACCAGAGGTCGGTGTTGTTGACAGCCGCCGCATGCACCCGGACGATGGCGCTTCCGGGGCCCACGGAAGGCACCGGCCAGTCGTCCCGGACCTCGATCACCTCGGGCCCGCCGTGAGCCATGGTGACCGCCGCGGTCATCTCGGTCGGCGGCGTGAACGGCTTCATCGGTGACACCGTAGGGCAGCGTCGAGCACCGGGCCCGAACGACTGTGTTCTGCTCTCAGTCCGACGCTCGCAACCAGGGCGGCGGCGGTGCGTCGATCCGTTCGAGCTTCGAGGGCACCGGACCAAACCGATCGGTGTTGCCCTCCTGCCAGTCTCGCCAGGCGTCCGTCAACTCGTCCTTGGTGCGAGCGACGAAGTTCCACCACATCTGGATCCGCTCCTCCATCGGCACTCCGCCGAGAACCATCATCCGTGCACTGCTCCGTGCCTCGATCGGCAGCGAGTCGATCCCCCCTGGCACGAGTGCGAGCCAACCGGGTTCCACGATCTGAGCCCCCACCTTGACAGGGGTGTCGACCGGCACAACGGCGTACTCGAATCGACGGTCCGCCTCGAGCTCGACGAGCCCGGGACGCATCGTGAGATCGACGCCAACGAGATCGGAATCCACTCGTGCCGGTGATGCCGCGCCGGCCGCCGAGCCGAGGATCACGGTTGCGGTGCCGATCCCGAGATCGACCTCCGGAAGATCGTCGTGGTGCTCGAAGCGGGACTCGCCGTTGCGGGTTTCCTCCGGCTGAGCGAGCCACATCTGGACCCCCCGGATCCGGTCGGCCGTACCGAGCTCCGCATGGGCGATCCCACGACCGGCCGTCATGAGGTTGAGCTGTCCGGGGCGGATGGGCTGTTCGCTCCCGAGCGAGTCGCCATGGAGAGCTTCTCCCTCGAACAACCAGGTCACCGTTGAAAGTCCGATGTGCGGATGGGGCCCGACCTCCATGGGTTCGGGATCGTCGAAGTCGGGGGGCGCCATGCAGTCGACGAAGCACCACGGACCGACCGTCCTGCGACCCTTGGTGGGGAGGACCCTGATGATGTCCAGTCCACCGACTGACGTCTCGCGGCCCTGGCGTACCTCGACGCGGGCGAGCGCCTCTTCGTCGGTTCCGACATCGGTTTGATCGACCGGTCCACTCATGCTTCGACCTCCGTGGCGTCACGATACGACAGTTCGCGATCAATGCAGGTAGCAACCACCTCTCGGTAGCTTCGTTGCTCATGAGCAACGCAACCACCGAGAAGGGCACGTACGTCGAGCCGAGTTTCGAGCGCGACACCAGATACATCAACACACGCATCACCAAGGATGGAAGCGAGGGCTGGCCGGTCGAGGCCGGCCGGTATCGGCTGGTGGCTGCGCGAGCTTGTCCGTGGGCGAATCGCACGATCATCGTCCGGAGACTGCTGGGGCTCGAGGACGCCATCTCGATGGGCTTGTGCGGCCCGACTCACGATGCCCGGAGCTGGACCTTCGATCTCGATCCAGGAGGAGTCGATCCGGTGCTCGGAATCGAACGCCTCCAGGAGGCGTATTTCACGTCCTATCCCGGATACGAACGAGGGATCACCGTGCCCGCCATCGTCGACATCCCGACCGGCGGCGTGGTCACCAACGACTTCCGCCAGATCACGATCGACTTCAGCCTCGAATGGGCCGACCACCACCGCGAGGGAGCCCCGGATCTCTACCCCGAGCAACTCAGAGACGAGATCGATGAGGTTGCGAAGCTCGTCTACCACGATGTGAACAACGGCGTCTACAAGGCGGGATTCGCCGGCACGTCACGCTCGTACGAGCGTGCCTACACGGCACTCTTCGATCGGTTGGATTGGCTCGAGGAACGGCTCAGCTCTCAGCGATACCTGGTGGGCGACACGATCACCGAGGCCGACATCCGGCTCTTCACGACGCTGGTGCGCTTCGACTCGGTGTACCACAACCACTTCAAGTGCAACCGCAACAAGCTGATCGAGATGCCTGCGCTGTGGGCGTACGCCCGGGACCTGTTCCAGACCCCCGGCTTCGGCGACACGGTCGACTTCACTCAGATCAAACAGCACTACTACGAGGTCCACACCGACATCAACCCGACCGGGATCGTGCCAATGGGCCCCCGACTCGAGAACTGGGCGACGCCCCATGGACGCGAGGGTCTGGGCGGCCGCCCGTTCGGCGACGGCACGCCGCCTCCGCCGGTGAGACCAGAGGAGCGCGTCCCGATCACCGCAAACCCGGCCCTGGTGACTTGATCGTTCTTGTGACGTTTATGCCCGTATAGCAGTGGTTCCCGTCACAAGAACGGACGCGGCTCAGGGGTAGCGGTCGGCTTGGAAGTCGGGACCGAGCAGACGGGCCCGGTCGATGGCGACCTCGACGAACGCCAGGTCGGGGTTGTCCGGAGAGCCGAAGAACTGGGCGAGGTCGTAGGTGAAGATCCCGGCGTTCCAGATACGGTCGCGCTCGTCGGCCGAATGAACCACCGCCCGGCCCCAGGCGGCCAGCTCTCCCGGTCCAGCCCCGCCGACCGGCCAGTGAAACCCGACGTGGGGATTCTCTCCGATGTTCCGGAGCTTCTTCGACCCCGGTCGGGTGGCAAACCACACCGAGCCCTCCGAAAAGCCAGGAGCGACAACAGACACGTGCGGTCGCCCAGAACCGTCGGCAGTGCCGAGATATGCGAGCCAGTTCGTGGCGGTGGCGGCTTCGACGAATCCGGTCCAGTCCATGGCCGGATCCTAGAACGCCGGTCTCTCAGGCCGCCGGGGCCCGCTCTCGGGGGACCGTCCCATCACTGCCGACCTTGCTGCGCAACCAGACGGCCATGCCCCCGGCGACCAGGGCCGGGACGGCGACCCCGGCGCGAACCGAAACGGCGTCGGCGACTGCACCATCTACCAGCGCAGCGATCGGGCGAACCCCCAGGAAGAAGACCGACCAGATCGCCATGACTCTCCCCCGCACCTCCTCTGCGATCCGATCCTGGATCGCCGAGTTCAAAGCCGTGATCGCTCCGATGAATCCGACGCCTGCGACGGCCAATGCCCCGAGCGCCACCCAGCGATCGGGCGCAACGGCGAGCGTCGCCATCCCCACGGCGAGCACTCCCAGACCGTACGCGCCGGCCCGCTCGGCCTCCATCGACTTCACGAAGCTGCCGAGCCGGAACGCCGCCAGCGCCGCACCCGCCCCGAACGAGGCAACCAGCAGGCCGACGAACGCTCGGTCCTCACCGAAGAGATCCGCAATGGCAGGGCTGAGTGTGTTGACCGGGTCCGAGCCGAATCCGATCGCGAGGGTTCCGATCAATGGGATCAGGATGCGCCGGTCCCCGAAGGCGATCCGGAAGGACTCTCCGATCGACCCGTCTGACTCGCCGGACATGTCCACTTCCCGCTGGCGAATCACGGTGAGCACGATGATCAGCGGAAGGAACGACAGAGCATTGACCCCGAACGCCACACCTGCACCGAAGGCCGCCACCACCCAACCGGCGACGGCCGGCCCGAAGGCTCGCGCCAGGTTGAAGGTGACGGAATTCAGAGCGATGGCCTGCCTGAGGTCACCCGGTCGGACGAGGGCAGGGACCAGCGCCTGGAGCGCCGGAAGGCTGAGCGCGTATCCGGTGCCGATCACCGCCGTCGCCAGGTACACGGGGAGCGGGTTGGTGAGATTCTCCTCCCCGATCACCAGGATCGCGATGGCAAGGCCGACCGCGCCGAGCCAGGCGAGGATCTGGGAGAACAGCAGCATGCGCCGTCGGTTCACCCGATCGCTCAGCTTCCCAGCCCAGAGGGTGAACAGGAGAATGGATCCGAACTGGATCGCCGAGATCAGCCCGACTCTGGTGTTGGATCCGGTGATCTCGAACACCAGCACGCCGGCGGCGATGTTCTGGAACCAATTGCCGGCGTTCGAGAAGAGATTGCCGAAGAAGTACGGCCCGAACCTGCGGTCGGCGATCAGTTGCCGACCGGATCTCGATTCTTCGTTTTCGGGCATCGAACTCCCTTACCCTGCACGGCACTCATGAAACTCGTCTCCCTCACAGCCGGCATGCCCATCCCGTGGGGTGGCGATCAGGTCACCCACGTTTCCGAAGAACTCGCCGCTGCGTTCTCCGAAGGCGATCGGCTGGTCGTCGTGCAGGACACCGGCGACCTCCTCCACATCCCCGAGGCCGCATGGACCACGGCGTCGGTGGCCGTCGATGCCGCATCCGAAGCGTTCGCCGGTCTTCGCTCTGTGCCCGACGAGGCGATCACGGCATTCTACGAGGCCTTCGCCGACCGGCTCGCCGACGACGGCTCGTTCGCTCCGATCGCCGAGGCGAACGCCGCCGACATGGTGTCTGCGGTGGCTCGCGGGCGCTCGACCACCCGACTCGAGCTCACGGAGAAGATGCGAAGGGACATGATCGACGGGCTCCGCTCGTGGGCCGCTGCGCCCTCGATCCGTGGTCGGATCACCGAGACCGTCGAACACGACGGCTGGAAGCTCGACCAGGTTCTCGCAGGAGTCGGCCCGGTGGGTTTCGTCTTCGAGGGGCGACCGAACGTCTTCGCAGATGCCACCGGTGTGCTTCGATCGGGCAACTCCGTCGTGTTCCGGATCGGCTCCGACGCGCTCGGCACCGCCCGGGCGATCGTGGCGCATGCGCTCAACCCCGCCCTCGAGAGCTCTGGCCTCCCGCCCGGAGCAGTGAGCCTGGTCGATTCGCCCGAACGCGCGGCCGGCTGGGCACTGTTCTCGATGTCGGAGCTGGCGCTGGCCGTCGCCCGCGGCTCCGGACGAGCGGTGGCTCAGCTCGGAGCCGTGGCGAGACAGGCCGGAATCCCCGTCAGCCTGCACGGGACCGGCGGGGCCTGGATCGTGGCGGACACCGACGCTGATCCGGCCCGGTTCCGCTCCTCGATCGTCAACTCTCTCGACCGCAAGGTGTGCAACACCCTGAACACGTGCTGCATCACCGAAGCCGCCGCCCCCGAGCTCGTGCCGTTGTTCCTGATGGCACTCACCGAGGCCGCAGAGCTGCGGGGTGCACATCCCAAGCTCTGGGTGGTCGAAACCCAGACATCCTCCATTCCCGACGAGTGGTTCGAGCCCGTCGGGATCTCGAGAGCCGAGGGTCTGGTCACCGAGCCGGGGACGTCCACGTTGAGCTGGGAGGAGCTCGGGCGGGAGTGGGAATGGGAAGACAGCCCCGAGGTGACGCTTGCCATCGTGAGTGACGTCGATCACGCCATCGAGCTGTTCAACACACTGAGCCCGCGATTCGCTGCGAGTCTGATCAGCCGGGACACGACACGGGTCGACCGCTTCTTCGACGAGATCGACTCCCCATTCGTCGGCGACGGGTTCACCCGTTGGGTCGACGGTCAATTCGCTCTCGACAAGCCCGAGCTCGGATTGTCCAACTGGCAGTTCGGCAGGCTGTTCGGACGAGGCGGGATTCTGAGCGGTGACTCGGTGTACACGGTCCGGAGCCGTGCGACGCAGTACGATGACGATATGAGGCGCTGACGTCTCGGGAGAGAACGGCGCATTTCCCGCAACCCTGGCGGGCGATTGCCGATAGGGAATGGGTGGCACCAGAATTGGTGTTGAAAGAGGTGGAACAGAAATGGAGACGACAATGACCGACACTCGCAAAGGAACCATCGTCGTCGACGAGTTTCTCGAGAAGCACGGCGCAGTTCTGCCCGCTCACATCATCGATTTCGCACTGGACGTCCGATCGATCTTCGTGGAGATGGAAGAGCGCAACACGGTCGGCGTCTGAGCCACACCGAGAGCTCACACCGAGAGGGTGGACCACTGGTCCGCCCTTTCGTGCGTCTGGAGGACGGATGAGCCTGGAGCGCGCGGTTGCCGCTCTCGCCCGAAAGGAGCGCATCCTCGTCTACACCGGAGCGGGCATCTCCACCGAGAGCGGCATCCCCGACTTCCGCGGCCCGAACGGGCTCTGGACCAGGGTCGACCCCGAGGATTTCACCATCGACCGATATGTCGGGGTGCAACAGCGCCGCATCGAGGGATGGCGAATGCATGCCGACGGTGCGCTCTGGGGAGCCCGATCCGACATCTCTCCGAATCCCGCTCACCACGCCGTTGCCCGACTCTGGGACGCCGGACTGACGTCGGGGGTGATCACGCAGAACGTCGATGGGCTTCACCTGGTGTCCGGGCTGCCACGTCACGTGGTCTCCGAGATCCACGGGGACGTTCGCAGGGTGGTGTGTCTCGGCTGTGCCGCCGAACAGCCGATCGAAGCCGTGCTCGAACGAGTCGACCAGGGTGAGGTGGACCCCGCTTGTGTCGACTGCGGTGGAATCCTCAAACCGTCCACCGTGATGTTCGGAGAGCTCCTGCCGCAACAGGAGATCACCAAAGCACAGCGGTTCAGCGACGAAGCAGATGCGGTCCTCGTGATCGGCTCGACACTGTCGGTGTATCCGGCGGCCGACTTCCCGCTGTCCGTGCGGCGGCGTGGAGAGCCGATGGTCATCATCAACAAAGGCCCGACGGAGCACGACGCTTTGGCACAGGTGATCGTCGACGGACTCGCAGGCGAGATGGTCCCCGAACTGGTCGCCGAGCTGGTGTCGAACCGCGGCTGACCGAACGAATGTCGGAGTCCCGTCCGTAGACGGGCTGACGTCGGGTATTCCGCGGTCGCCGCCGATAGGTTCCGGAGCGAAACGGAGGACGAATGTCTGAATGCGAGTGGTTTCGAATCGATCACGGCGGGCTCGAGGAAGGGCGTGTCACGACCGTGGTCGTCAACGACATGGCCTTGGCGGTCACTCGCACGGAACGAGGCTTTGGGGTGCTGGACAACCGCTGTCCCCATCAGGGCGGACCACTCGGCGACGGAGAGCTCGGCAGTCGAGGGTGGCTGCGATGCCCGTGGCACGGTTATGAGTACGACCCGATCAGCGGAGAGCCACCTGAGGGGTTCGACGACACGGCCACGTGCTTCCCGGTAGACGAACGCGAGGACGGCCTGTACGTCGAGTTGCCCGTTCGGAGCCGAACCGTCACCGCGATGGACCAGATGGTCGACGTCATGACGGACTGGGGGGTGGACACGGTGTTCGGAATGGTCGGGCACTCGAACCTCGGCCTCGCCGACGCACTCAGGTTGGCCGAGGAGGACGGCAGACTCCGATACATCGGCATCCGCCACGAAGGGGCAGCCTCGTTCGCAGCGTCGGGATACGCCAAGCTCACCGGACGACCGGCGGCGTGCTTCTCGATCGCCGGACCAGGAGCGACCAATCTGCTCACCGGCCTGTGGGACGCCAAGCTCGATCGGGCACCGATCCTCGCACTCACGGGTCAGGTCAAGACCCAGGTCCTCGGCCCGGGCACGTTCCAGGAAGTCGACCTGGCATCGGCGTTCCAACCAGTCGCGGAATGGAGCCAGACCGTGCTGGGTGCCGAGAATGCCAGCGAGTTGATGGCGCTGGCCTTGAAGCACGCCATCGTCGAGCGGGACGTCGCCCATCTGATCTTTCCCGACGAGGTCCAGGACGTCCCTGGGCTGGAGGACCCGCCTGAACGCCCGAAGACCGGGCGGCTCGGACGACCGGAGATCACACCTCCCGCCAGAGAGCTCGATCGAGCGATCCAGCTGCTCGAAGGAGCGGAGCGCCCGGTCATCATCATGGGGAACGGCGCCCGTGAGCATCGCGACGCCGTGGTTGCCTTCGCCGAGCAGATCGACGCGCCCGTGATCACCACGTTCCGAGCGAAGGGCCTGATAGCCGACGATCACCCGCTCGCCTGTGGCGTCGTGGGCCGCTCCGGCACCCCGATCGCCTCGGCGATGATGGCGGAGGCCGATGCACAGCTCGTTGTCGGCGCCTCCTTCTCGAACCATTCGGGGATCGCCACCTGGGTCCCGACGATCCAGATCGACTTCGATCGGATGACCCTCGGGAAGTTCCACACGGTGGACATCCCGCTCTGGGGCGAGATCGGAACGACGGTGCGCCTCATGGCGGACCGACTCGAACCATCGAACCGGCCTGAGATCCGAGAGGAGATGTCGCGCCGGGTCGCCGATTGGCGACAGGTGAAGGCACGCCGCGCTGCCCAGGTCGACGACGCCGGGAGGATGCACCCCGCCGCCGTGTTCGCCGCTCTCGGCGAGGCGATGGGCGAGGACGTCGCCATGGCCGTCGACGTGGGCAACAACACCTATGCCTTCGGGCACTACCTCGAGGCCAAGCGCGGTCTCGACGTGGTGATGTCCGGCTACCTCGGCTCGATCGGTTACGCATTTCCCGCAGCGATGGGCCTGTGGGCGGCGACAGCCGGGACCGGCAGAAAGGTGGTCTCGGTCTCGGGTGATGGCGGGTTCGGCCAGTACCTGGCAGAGTTCACGACCGCCGTGAAGTACGGGATGGGAATCACCCACGTGCTCTTGAACAACTCAGAGCTCGGCAAGATCAGCAGGGAGCAGGTCGGCGCACTCCACCCGATCTATCAGACGTCGCTGGTCAACCCCGACTTCGCCGAGTACGCCCGGCTGTGTGGCGGTGTCGGCTTCCGGGTGTCCGACACCGCCGAGCTACCGGCCGTGTTCGAACAAGCCCTCGCGATCTCGGACCGCCCGACTCTGGTCGAGGTCATCTCGATGAGCCAGGCGGTGTAGCTCCTGCCCGTGGGTTTCGAGCAGTTCTCCGCGGGCGTTTCGCCACGAAGTATGCAATCGAGCCGGATGGGACTTCGATCGAGACCTCGTGGAACGACGCCTCGAGCAGTTGCCTCAGTCCGTCGAGGTCGTCTTCGAGGTTGTCGAAACCTCCCTGAACGTTCGCCATCCGGACAAACGCTCTCGCAAGGCGGGAGTGGTCGGCTGAAACGCCGAGGACGGTCCCGCCGAACAGCACACCTTCATCGGTCAACGTCGCTGCGACATGCTCGATTGCCGGTGCCTTGGCGGCCATCGGGGACGGGAGACAATGAAGCACGTGAGCGAGCGCAGCCGAGTCGAAGGGGCCCGTCACAGGGAGCGGCTCGAGAACGTTCGCTTCGACCAACTCAGGTCGCCAGGCCGCGAGAGATCGAGCGCAGTGCTCCAACACGTGTGGGTTGGCGTCGAGAAGGGTCAGCGCCGTGTCCGAATCCGGTTTCGACTCTGAGATGAAATACCCGGTCCCTGGGCCGACATCGAGATGTCGGCGTCCCATGTGTAGCTCATACAGCTCGATTCCAGGACCATCATCGATCTTCCACACACGCGGCGCCACGACTCCGAGTACCCACCAGTCGTAGATCCGAAGGACCCGTGGCTTGTAGTCCTTGAATCCCCGATAGCCAGGCGCGTTCCGGTCCACTTCAGTCCTTCCCAATTGGTGTTCGCGTCAGAGCAGTCCCGTGCAAGGCAGCCTGAGACGATTGCCGACCACACGTCGACCCTACGCAGGCGTGGCCTTGCGCGCGTGCCGGAGATCAGGATCGGTTCGGACCTGGCTGCGGGCCAAGAGGCAACCGAAGCTGCCATCTGGGTTCAGGCAGTAGGTTTCTAGGGAAGATCGTGGCCGCGGACGAAGAACGACGCCATCTGTTCTCGCGTGACCGGCTGCTCGGGGCAGTAGGAGGTGTCGGTACAGCCGAGAGTGACGCCGACGGCCTCGATCGCCTCGATGTATTCGGCGAAGGGGTTGGCGGCGATGTCGTCGAAGATTCCTGAGGGACTCCCCAGCAACGGGATGTCGAACGTCCCGACGAGGAACCTCGCCATCTCCTGTCTGGTCAGCGGGGCGTCGGGGCAGTAATCGAACTCGCCGCACCCGAATCCGATGCCCGCTTCGGTGATCGCCGTTATCTCGACCGCGAAGGCATGGTCGTCGGTGTCGATGTAGGGGCTCGGCTCGCCGGTGTCGGCCATCTCGAGATACCGGTAGACGAACGCAGCCATCTGGCCGCGGGTGATCGATTCCTGCGGGCAGTACTCGGTCTCGCTGCAGCCGCGGGTGACACCCAGCTCGAGGAGACGCTCGATGTCCGGTTCGTGGGGTGATCCGTCATCGTCCGTGAACGAAGCGCCGACGAACGGTTCCGGCGCCGGCTCGGGCTCGGGGACAACGGCGCCTCCGGGCTCGGACAGGATCGGGGCGGTGAGGAGATAGGGATAGGGATTGATCCGCTCTTCGAATCCGTTCCCGTAGTACCTGATCTCGAAATGGAGATGGGAACCTGCGTATTCGGCGTTGCCGCTGTCGCCGACCCAACCGATGAGCTGGCCCTTCCTCACCACTGCACCCTCCGTGACACCCTCGGCGATTCCGTTGGCGAGTCCGTCGTCGGTTCCCGGAGTGTCGTTGTTGAGGTGGATGTAGCCCGTCTTGTAATCGCCGGGATGGTCGATGAACAGGTAGCAGCAGTTGCCTTCTTCGACTGTGCCCATCCACGAGACGACACCGTCGGCGACGGCGACGACGGGGGTCATCTTGGGACGCATGATGTCGGTCGCTCCGTGCAGGCGACTGCAGCCCGACCGGCAATCGTCGAACGAGTCTGAGAGCGGCTCCCGGTCGCTGATGACCGGGAAGACCATGGTGTTGAGATCGAACGCCTCGAGTGGCGGCGCCGCCTCCTCGATGGCTGTCGCCGGGGTCACCCCCAGGGTGGTGAATGCGACGACGAAGGCCATCACGAGTGTGATGACGCGGTTTCTACGGTGCTCCCCCGAACATGTCATGAAGTTGTCCTCGGCATGTCGCTGTCGAAACTGAAGACGGTTCGCTGCGCTGCGTGTTACGAACCCGGTCTCGTGCAAGAGACTGTCACATGACGACGCCAAGAGCGAATCGAGTCCGTGAGTGAAACGCCCCGGATGCGCTTCATCGCACTCGGATGATCGAGCAGATGATGGGAAACCACCGACCGCGAGACCGTCTCGTCTCGTCCCGTGCCCGACAGACCATCGCTTCCGGGCGCCCGGCCCTTTCCAATACCGACCGTTTGGTCGGTATCCTGAACATGTAGCCGCTTCAGGAGTCTCTCGTGTCCGAATACACCGCACCACTCGATGACATGGAGTTCGTCCTCCGTCACGTGTCTGACCTCGAACGAATCTCGAACCTCAACGGCTTCCAGCACGCCGACCCCGACACCGCCGTCGGGGTCCTGGCGGAGGCGGGACGCTTCTTCTCCGAGGTGATCGCTCCCACCAACTGGGTCGGCGACCAGCAGGGTTCGGTCCTCAACGACGACGGCACCGTCACCACCCCCGAAGGCTTCAAGGAGGCATACGAGAAGTTCGTCGCCGCCGGATGGCCGGGCGTGCACCTTCCGGAAGTGGCGGGAGGCGGTGGCTTCCCCTACGCGGTCGGCATCGCCCTGCAGGAGATGTTCACGTCCGCCAACATGGCGTTCTCGCTCGCGCCGCTGCTGACCCAGGGAGCGATCGACGCCCTGATCGAACACGGATCGCCCGAACAGCAAGCGACCTACCTCGAGAAGCTCGCCACGGGTGAATGGACCGGCACGATGTGCCTGACCGAACCACACGCCGGATCCGACCTCGGGACGATCTCGACCAAGGCCGTCGAACAGGAAGATGGCACCTACCGGATCACCGGTCAGAAGATCTACATCACGTGGGGCGAACACGATCTCACCGAGAACATCATCCACCTCGTGCTGGCAAAGACCCCAGACGCCGCACCGGGTACCCGAGGCATCTCCATGTTCATCGTCCCCAAGTTCATCCCGAACGCCGACGGCACGCCGGGCGAGCGGAACGACGTGAAGGTGGTGTCGATCGAGCACAAGATGGGCATCAACGCCTCCCCGACCTGCGTCCTCTCGTTCGGTGACGAAGGCGGCGCCGTCGGCTATCTCGTCGGTGAAGAGCAGCGCGGCATGAAGTACATGTTCACGATGATGAACTCCGCCCGGATCGGCGTGGCGGTCGAGGGACTGGCCATCGGAGAGATGGCCTACCAGAAGGCCGCCAGGTACGCATCGGAGCGCATCCAGTCCAAGCCCCTGGGAGGTGACTCGCCGGCGGCGATCATCAACCACCCGGACGTTCGCCGGATGCTCCTGACCATCCGCGCCAACAACGAAGCCATGCGCGCGGCTCTCTACGACACCGCCGCCAAGATCGACATCGAGAGTCACGGGGAAGACGAGGAATCTCGAACCAAGGCTTCCGAGCGCGTCGCGCTCATGATCCCGATCCTCAAGGCATGGTGCACCGATCTGGGCGTGGAGATGGCGTCACTCGGCGTCCAGGTGCACGGCGGGATGGGGTACGTCGAGGAGACCGGAGCCGCCCAGTTCCTTCGCGATGCCCGGATCGCTCCGATCTACGAGGGGACCAACGGCATCCAGGCACTCGATCTCGTCACCAGGAAGATCCCGCTCAGGAGCGGTCAGGTCGTCAAGGAGTACCTCACCGAGATGTCCGGGACGGCGGCTTCGTTGAGGGAGCTCAGCGGGTTCGAGCGCTCGGCGGACGAGCTCGACAAGGCGGTGAGCGCACTCACCGAGGCGGCCACCCACGTGGGCGCCAAGATGGCCGCAGGCGACTTCGCCGACGCCGTCGCCGGAGCCACACCCTTCACTCGGATGTGGGGAACCGTCGTCGGAGGAGCATTCCTCGCCCGGGCGGCGATCGCAGCTGCAGAACTGCTCGAGTCCGATCCGAACGACGACACGTTGACGGCCAAGCAGGCGATCGCACGTTTCTACTGTGAGCAGATCCTGCCCACCGCGAGCGGACTGCTCGGTTCGGTGCTGGCGCCGGCTGCGCCACTGTTCGAGCTGCCGAACGAAGAACTCGCCGTCTGACCGCAGTGCAGAAGAAACGGTTCCGGGCAGAGTGAGCGCAGACCACCCCGCCCGGAACCGGCTAGATCCGACTATACGGTCCGGGGTCGGGCGTGTACAGGGCGCGATCTGCGATGCCTGCGGACTGGCCGTCACCGACCCACGCCGTGGACGATGCCTCGCCCCTCAGAGCAGCGAGCGCCCCAACTGGTCCCGCTCGCGGTCCATTCGGTCGAGTTCGTCCTCGCCTGAGATGACGATCTCGGGGTCGGGGGTGAAATCGAGGCTTCGATCTCGACCGTCGTAGTCGACGGCGTTGAGGATCACCTTCATGGCGTTGAGCCGTGCCTTGGTCTTCGAGTTCGACCGGATGATCGTCCACGGCGCAGTGCTCGTCGAGGTTCGCTCGAGCATCCGGTGCTTCATCTCTGTGAACTCGTCCCAGTTCTCCTGTGCCTGGAGGTCGATCTCGCTGAGCTTCCACTGCCGGAGGGGGTCGTTCTTCCGTCTGGCGAACCGCTCGGCCTGGACCGCCTTGTCGACACTGAAATAGAGCTTCACGAGCACGGTCCCCTGACGGACCAGATCCTTCTCGAACCCTTGGACGCCCTTGAGGAAGTCGCGGTAGTCCTCCTTCGAGCAGAAACCGAAGACCGGCTCGACGAGCGCACGGTTGTACCAGGACCGGTCGAAGAGCACGATCTCGCCGCCGGACGGGAACTGGGTGACATATCGCTGGAAGTACCACTGGGTCTTCTGTTCTTCGTTGGGCTTGCCGAGAGCGACGACCCGGAACCGCTTCTCGTTCATGAACCGGGTGATCCGGCGGATCGTTCCGCCCTTGCCGGAGGCGTCGCGTCCCTCGAACAGCACGATCATCGGGATCTGGTGCTGTTCGAGATGACGTTGCATCTTGAGCAACTCGACCTGGAACGGATGGAGCGGTTGGTCCTTGTTGACTGTGGCCAGGAGCTTGTCGCGTTCGGCTCTGAGCTGCTCGACCTCTGTGCGAAGCTCTTCGAGTTCGGAGGTCGCGTCGACCACCTGTCCGTCTTGTCCCGCTGCTTCAGCCACCATGCGTCCTCGAGTTTCGCCTGTCCGTGAACCAACGGTATCCGATCGAGCAACGAGGCACCACACATCCCCCGACGACCTCGCCTCCCAACGGTCGTTGGACCCTTGCACACGGGCGGCAACACCAGGGAGGATCAAACTCGGGATCCATTCGTTTGGAGGCAGCCATGAGTCGAACCTCGATCCTGGTTGCATCGTGCCTCGCGCTCTCAATCCTCACATTCACCTAGAAGGCGAACATCCAGGCTGCGGCGACTCCGCGGGCCGTCCAGGCGACGGTCCGGAGCCAGTTGGTTGCGACGAGCCTGCGGTGAAGGACCTCGTCGAAGCCGTCCGCCAGGCGGGCGTGGAGCGGGGCGTAGAAGAAGGCGGTCGATGTCCAGATCGCTGCGAGCACCGCACCCGAGCCGAACGACAGCCAGGTCGGCACCGTGTCGACGGTGAAGAAGACGAGCGCAGCCATGACGACCTCGAGCGGACCGAAGAGTGCGATGACGGCCGTGACCTTGCGCTGGTGGACCGCCTCGAATCGTGGGAAGCCATCCCTCGGCACCTCCGCCATCAGGGGGTACTGGAGGAGCTGGATCGTCCAGATGAACCCAACCATCGCCCAGGTGGAAGCCATGTGAAACAGCAGAGTCGTCACACCGCCGCCCGTTCCAGCACATCCAACCGACCCCGGCCCGCATCCAGCCGCACGCGGTCACCCGTGCGGACGGAGCCGTGAACGCCCCTCAGGTTGGTGACCGCCGGAAGCCCGACCTCCCTGAGGATGATCGATCCGTGGGACAGGTCGCCGCCGATCTCGACGCCGACTCCAGCCACCAGACCGAAGGTGGGCAACCAGCCGGCTTCGACGCTCGCAGCGATCAGAACGGTTCGATCCGGGTCCAAACCGGCGGGAAGGTGGGTGGCCGGTTCCGACAGGACCCATGCGACACCGTCGACGACGCCCTTCACGAGGCCGACACCGGAGAACGCGTCCGACTGTTCGATGACCGGCGGTGGATCGAAGCGACGGATGACGTCGGGAATCGGGTTGAGGCGGCGTTCCTCGTTCTCCTTGCGGCGACGTTCGAGGAGGTCTGGCTCGGGCCGCCAGCCTGCGTCGATCGAGCGCGCTTCCTCGGCGTCGAGCATCCACAGGTCATCCGGCTGGAGGCCCGTCTCGGATGCGAGCCGGAGGAGGTCACGTCTCAGTGCCTGAAAGCCTCTCATCGCGTCGGATCGGTAATCCTCCCTGGCGGCGATGGCGGGTCGGGCGATCAACCAGATCGGGAGCGTGACCAGCCCGCGCAACGTCCAAGGCTCGGGGCGACGGGCCAGCCGAGCGGAACGTTCGATGCTGTGGAGAATCGGGGATGGATCCTCGTCGTAGCGGGGCCGCGATATGTCCGACTCGAAGATCCCGCGATGGCCATAGGTCTCGAGCCAGCCTCGCCAGGCGGCGGCAAATGCCGGATCGCCGAGCGGTGGAGATTCCGGATCGAAGCCCTCGCCTGCGGCGGCGCGAACGCCGTCGAGATCGCGGAACATCCTGGTGGCGGCCGTCTCGGTTCTGCTCGAATGCTCGGCGAGGGTTCCGGCGGAGCGCAGCAGCGCAGTCGGGGCGCTGGCCGCCGTGTTGAGTGCCGTCATCCCGTGAACCGTCTTCACGTACACGTCTCGGATCCGATCGACCGCCTCTGCGAACGTCTGCGATGGACTCGAGGTGAGCCTCCGGATCTCCGCCAGCTTGCGTCGGGTGAACGGCTTGGCGGTGACCTGTGCCCATGCGAGGCCGAGCAGCGCTCGCCAGCGAAGGATCATTCGCGCCGGACGAAGTCGCTCGCCGGACGGGTCGGTTCCCCCGATGGAGTCGGTGACCAGCTTCGGGGGCAGGCCGAGAGATCGCATGAAGTCGGTCATGAGTGAGAGGTTGATGAGCGGCCGCCCATCGAACACCTCGATGAAGTCGCGCTGGTCGGAGAGCTCGGGATCGAAGGTGCGGTAGTAGTCGAAGAGCTGAGCCGATCCCTCGGCGATGACGGACGTCATGAACACAGAGGGAGGATCGGGGAGGATCTCTTTGTGGTTGGCGATCGTGAAGGTCTCGTTGCGCAGCGTCGGGGCGGTGATCGGTCGGACCTGGACGAGCCAACATCTGTCGCCGTCGTCGGCCCACTCGACGTCCCAGTCGGCGTCACCGAACTCCCGTCTCACGTCGCGCAGCAGCCGCGCCAGACGCCGCTGCCAACCCGGCAGTCCGCGGGGCGGGCGTTCCCTCTCCCGAACCCTCGGCAGGTCGACCGTATGTCCGGTCTGCGCCCCCGAGAGGAGGTGGTCCGCAATGCCATCGACCCACTCGACGCGATCGTCTTCGAAGCCCCGCTCAGAGAAAGCCACGCCGGCGGTGACTGCCGGAACCATCTCCATCACCAGGACGTCGCGGCGGCCGGTGTCTGCATCTGCCGAGGATCTCACCCGATCGACGGCAGGCGCGAGCCCTTCGCCGGTCACCCCGAGCAGCGAGCGAAACCGCCCGGCATTCGAGGACTCGTCACCGTCCTCCACCGAGAACGCCGATCGGACGGCGAGAGGGCCATCCAGATCATGCGCCGTGGGAGCATCCCGACCATCGAGGATGACGAAGCCCCGCGGCACTGGAAGCCCGGCGGCGACCGCCCGATCCAACGCCGCGGCCTTCGACCCGACCCCCGCCGCCTCGATCGATCCCGACCCCAACCTGGGTGGAACGGGCTCCCCGGCCACCAGGCGCCGTGCGATGGCGGTGATCGTGGAGGCGTACTCGGCGGGTTGTTCCACCATCGGGAAGTGATCCCAGCCGGGAACGACATCGACCGACGCCCCGGTCAGCAGCCTCCGGTAGTCGTCGACCTGATCGGCGCCCAGGACCCTGTCTTCGCTCCCCCACAGCAGCACCGAGGGCACGTCGGTCGGTGAGAGACCGTCCCACCACTCCGACGTGATGAGGTCGAACATCTGAGAGAACGACTCGGCACGGGCGTACTCGGACAGGAACTCGTTGCGGTACTCCGATGGGACGTCTCGACTGAAGAAGACCCGCGAGGTGAACGGCCTCGTGATTCGCGAGCTGATCCCCCACTTGATCAGCGCACGGATCGGCTCGGGTTTCATCAACTTGGGGAAGAGCCGCTCGTCCAGTCTCGTCCCGACGGGAGCGTGGATGATGAGCCCGTCGACGGGGTGACGTTGGACCATGTCGAGTGCGATCGACCCGCCGATGCCGTGACCGAGAACAACGATCGGGCCATCGAATCCTGAGATCTCCGACCAGAGCTGCTCGGCATAGTCCGAGAGACTGAGGAGAGACGGATCGGCAGGTCGTCCACCGAAGCCCGGCAGTGTCACCGCCTCGAACCGCACGTCGGACGCGATGTGTCGGTGCACGCGTTGGAAGCGGAACCCGCCTCCGCCGTTGCCGTGCACCGCCACGAGAGTCAGACGGGCCGTCATGGGCTCACGCTGCGCGGTATCGAATCGAGCGGAGGGTGGTCCCCGGCGTGCGATCCCACGTACCGCCACAGCACCTCGGCGCCATCGACGAGCGCGAACATCGGAAGCGTCCAGGGGTCTCCACGTCGTCGGCCGATCGACTTCCCCTTGAGCGTCGCCCTGACGCCGGCGATCCAGGCGCCGAAGCCGAACATCTCGCGCCAGCCGCCGCTCGGAACCGAGAACGCCTCGTACAGCCTCTTGTCTGGATCAGCGATCCCAACGGCGCCGGGCCAGCCGGCATCGAGAAACGACCGACCCTCGGCCGGAGATCCCATGAACACGAAGATCGGCTTCGGGAAACCCGGGTCGCTCACGGCGACCCTCCGGAGATCGGAAACGACCTCCTTGGGGAACAGTCAACCGAAATGTCGAAGGAAGACCAGCAAGACCGGGCCGCGACTCGTCACGTCCCGGAGGCTGTCTCCGTGGATCCGGACCCCGGTGACCGGGGTGTCGAGAACGTCTTTGGGCAACCTCATGATCGGGCCGAAGTATGCAGAGTCGGCGATCGAACCGGACATTTGTCTGGAGAGCGGGCAGAATGGCGACGTGGAACAGAGAAGAGTCGTCGTCACGGGCTATGGCGTTGTCTCGGCGGCGGGCGTCGGAGAGGAATCGTTCTGGAAGGGACTCCAGATCGTTCCCGGCCCCGGGCCTCACGAGGTGAAGCATTGGGAGCCGGAGCCGTGGATGCCGAAACGGGAGGCGAGGCGTTATGACCGCTTCACCCAATTCGGCCTCGTCGCCACCCACGAAGCCATGGAAATGGCCGGCGGGCTCGATCATCTCGATCCGAATCGTGTCGCAGTCAACGTGGCGACGGGCGTGGGTGGCCTCAAGGCGCTCGAAGATCTCATTCTCAACACCTACTCGGAAGAGGAGACACGGCTGTCGCCGATCTGGATCCCCATGATGATGTGCAACGCCGCCACCGCAGCCATCTCCATCAAGTACGGATTCGGTGGGCAGGCGAGCACGCCCGTGGTCGCGTGTGCCGCGGGTGGGCAGGCGATCATGGACGCCGCGAGACAGATCGCATGGGGTTATGCCGATGCCGCCATCGCGGGAGGGGCCGAAGGGGCGTTGCGACCCCCCACCATCGAGGGCTTCTCGGCGATGAGAGCGCTGAGCGCCACCAACATCGCCCGGCCGTTCGACGTCCAACGCGACGGATTCGTGGCCGGAGAGGGTGCCGGCATCTTGGTCCTCGAAGAACGTGACTCGGCCATCGCTCGGGGCGCCACCATCTTCGGAGAGGTGTCCGGAAGTGCTGCGACCGCGGACGCCCACCACATGACGGCACCCCATCCGGTGGGCGACGGTGCAGAGCGGGCGGTTCGCCTGGCTCTCGAGGACGCAGGCATCGAGCCGTCCGACGTGGGCTACATCAATGCCCACGGCACCGGGACCACGCTGAACGACCTCACCGAGTCGCAGGTGATCCTTCGGATCTTCGGAGCGGACCATCCACCTGTCTCCTCGATCAAAGGCACGACCGGCCACGCTCTGGGTGCAAGCGGCGCCGTCGAGGCCGTCGCGTGTCTGATCGCGCTCAATCGGGGCGAGCTCCCACCGAACATCGGATTGACCGACCAGGATCCCGAGATCGAGTTGAACGACATCGTGACCGAGGCGCGCAGTTGGGAGCCGACCGTGGCGATCTCGAACTCGTTCGGGTTCGGCGGGCACAACGTCGTGTTGGTGTTTCAGTCAGCGAACTGACTCGACGACCTCGAACGTCAGGCCTGCGTGATCCTCGAGTCTGGCGATCAGCGACTCGCCGAACGCCGTCGCCGGCGTCCAGAAGCCTCCCCCGACGCGATCTCGATCGACCTCCAAGAGCGCGCAGGCGGCTTCACCGAGCATCCGGGCCGACGATCCGTAGCCGGGATCTCGGTCACCTGTGACCTTCGTGGCGATCGAACGGCCGTCCGGTGTCGTCCCGAAGAAGCGAAAGTCGAAATAGCCGGCCTCCTGCTCTCCGGTGCCAGGCCCGGCTCCCGGGTCGGGAAGGACCCTGTCGAGCAGCGAACGGAGGGGGCCGATCGCTGCTGCGCCGATGAACGCACCGAGACCCACAGACATGGCCGTCGCCCGCACAGCACCGGCGGTCCCCCTCCCCATCATCGAAGCCTCGTCATACCGGAATTCTTCTCCCCACGGTCGGCCGAGCAGCGCATGACTGCGGTGCACGACCCGGGTGTTGACCACAGCCATCATGAAGGGCGCGAGCCAGTGTGCCGACGCCTCATCTCTGGTCGGCGCGGTCACATTCGGTTGCCGCACTCCGGTCCGCTGGGGCTCGGGAGCGATCGAGTAGGGGTTGCCGAGCACTTTCCGGAGTCCCGGGTCGGCTCCCAGCTCACGCATGACGTTCATCATGGTCGCGGCGGTGCCGCCACCGAGACGCCCCTTGAATGCCTTCACGCGCATCCGGATCTGGCTGCAGTGCGTGCCGAACGTCTCGATCGCTCGCTGCTGGGTGAACAGCACCCCGAGGTCCGACGGAATGGAGTCGACCCCGCACGTGTGGACGACCCGCGCGCCGCTCGCCTCGGCCTCGGCCGAGTGGGCATCGATCATCTCCTGCATCCAGTGGGGCTCACCGGTGAGGTCGCAGTAGTCGGTTCCCACGGCTGTGACCGCGGCGACCAGCTCGGACCCGTAGAGGGCGTACGGTCCGACCGTCGAGACCACGACGCGCGCCGACTCTGCGAGTCGGCGCATGTCGGATGGGATCGTGGCATCAGCGATGATCTGCTCGACCTCTGCGCCGGTGACCCGTGCGACGTCATTCAACTTGGTGGGGTTCCGCCCGGCGATCGCCCACCGGAGCTCGCCGTCGGTTCCGTGGCGTTCCACCAGGTACCGGCAGAGGATCTGCCCGGCGAAGCTGGTCGCCCCGAACACCACGATGTCGAACGGACGGTTCGATCTGGATCGATCCATGATCCGAGCGTAGACCGAAAGCCGATGACAGAGAGCCGACACCACAGCGACACGATGGTGGGTTGATCAGCGCGACCACCTAGCATTCATTCCGAACACGGGAGCTCGGTGTGACCGGGCTGAGAGGGAGCAGAAGGGCTCCGACCGTACGAACCTGAGACGGGTAATGCCGAGACAGGGAGTACTCAGCCGTCCCCCTGCTCCCGACTGACGAGGACCGAGGAGCGAACCATGTCCACGAGGACGACCGCGCTGATCCTGGCAGTCGGGATGCTGTTGACCGCCTGCGGAGACAGCACCGATCAACAGGACACGACCACCACGACGCCCTCCGGGGCGACCACGACCACCACCGCCGAGGCGACGACGACGGAAGCCGACCTGCCCGGGACGCTGACGATCATCTCTCACGATTCGTTCGCAGGCGGGGTGACCGACGACACCTTTGCGGCCTTCACCGCCGAGACGGGAATCGAGGTCGAGGTCCTGCCCGCCGGCGACGCCGGGTCCACGACCAACCAGGCGATCCTCACGAAGGACAACCCCGTCGCCGACGTCCTGTTCGGCATCGACGACAGTTTCCTCACCCGAGCGCTGGACGAGAACATCTTCCACCCGCACGAGTCTCCTCTCCTTGCAGACGTGCCCGACCGACTCGAGCTCGATCCGGAGCACCGTGTCTCCCCCATCGACTTCGGCGACGTCTGCATCAACTACGACGTCTCCGCGTACGCCGGTGGCGCACCGCCGCTGAACATCGAGCAGTTGGCGAACCCGGAGTTCGCTTCGGACCTGGTGGTCGAGAGCCCGGCGACCTCGTCGCCCGGACTGGCGTTTCTCCTCGCCACCATCGCCACATTCGGAGAGGACGGCTGGCAGGACTACTGGATGTCGCTCGTGGAGAACGGCGTGAACATCGTGTCGGATTGGGACACTGCCTACTACCAGGAGTTCAGTCACTGGGGAGGCGACGATCCGCTGGTGGTCTCGTATGCCTCGTCGCCGCCCGCCGAGGTGATCTTCGCCGACCCACCCGTCGAGGCTGCGCCTACCGGGGTGATCGACGAGACCTGCTACCGGCAGATCGAGTTCGCCGGCATCCTGGCCGGGTCCGAGAACGTCGATGCGGCCGGGCTGCTCATCGACTTCATGCTGAGCCCAGACTTCCAGGCCTCGATCCCCCTCACGTGGTTCGTGTTCCCTGCCAACGAGACCGTCGACCTGCCTGAGGAGTTCGTCGAATACACCGTCGTCCCGGCGTCGCCGATCACGCTGGATCCGACGCTGGTCGAGGAGAACCGTGAGCGGTGGATCGAGGAGTGGTCCGAACTCGTGCTCGGATCGTGAGCACGAGAGCGGGAAGGGTCGCGCTGGCGGCTCTTCCCGTGGCCTTCATCGGCTACCTCTTCGTCTATCCCGTCACCCGCATCCTGGTGATGTCGGTCGGCGAGGGGATGACCGATGTCTTCACCTCGGCATCGACCCGCTCGGTGGTCTGGTTCACACTGTGGCAGGCGGTCGCCTCGACACTCTTGACGCTGCTCGTGTCGATGCCGCTCACTGCAGTGCTCTCCCACTTCTCGTTTCCCGGCCGCTCGCTCGTGCGAGCGTTCGTCACCGTGCCCTTCGTGCTTCCGACCGTCGTGGTCGGGTCTGCCTTCGTTGCGCTCGGGCTCACGCGCACGATCTGGGGGATTCTCGCCGCACACGTGTTCTTCAACGTCGCGGTGGTCGTCCGAACCGTCGGCGGCGTCTGGTCCCGCCTCGATCGCAGTGTCGTCGATGCCGCCCGATCGCTGGGAGCGTCGCCGTTCGCGGCGTTTCGTCGCATCACACTCCCGATTCTCGGACCGTCGATCACAGCCGCCCTCTCCATCGTCTTTCTCTTCACCTTCACCTCGTTCGGGGTCGTGCTCATCCTCGGCGGCCTCACCTATCGCACGATCGAAGTGGAGATCTATCAGCGGGCAACGACCTTCCTCGATCTGGAGGCGGCCGGGGCACTGGCGCTGCTGCAGCTGGTCGGTGTCGTCGGAATCCTCTGGGCCTACGGCCGCTACCAACGCACCCGGAGCGTGGGACTCGAGCTCGCCGCCGAGTCCCAGGTGCTCCGCAGGGTGTCGACACCGAAGGAACGGGCCGTCGTCTGGTCGACGGTGATCGCGACACTCGGGCTCATTGCCACGCCGCTGGCCGTGCTGGTGGCCAGATCTCTCCGGGGCGGATTGGCGGGATGGCGTTTTCTCGTCGATCCCGGTCGCCTTGCGATCACCCCGGGCGAGGCGATCGTCAACTCCCTCACCTTCGCCGTCGTCGGCGCGGTCATCGCCACCGCCGTCGGGCTCACGGCGGCCTCTCTGATCGCCAGAGGATCGACGGTCGTCTCGTCGACCTTCGACACGGTGCTCATGCTGCCACTGGGGACCTCGGCCGTGACCATCGGATTCGGATTCCTGGTCGCTCTCGACCAGCCGGTGGATCTCCGGGGCTCGGTGGTGCTGGTGCCCCTCGCTCACGCGCTGGTTGCAGTCCCGTTCGTGGTCAGATCGACACTCCCCACACTCAGGGCGATCAGGCCCGACCTGCGCGAGGCTGCGGCGACCCTGGGAGCGTCGCCCAGGAAGGTCTTCCGCCACGTCGATCTGGCAATCGTCGCCCGCGCAGCCATGGTCGGGGCGGGCTTCGCCGCCGCCGTGTCGTTGGGAGAATTCGGAGCCACCTCGTTCATCGTGAGGCCCAACAGCGTCACCATTCCCACTCTCATCTTCCGCCTGCTCGGACGACCGGGTGCCGTCACGTTCACGGGTGCGATGGCACTCTCTGTGATCCTGATGTTTTTGACCACCGCCCTCATCCTCTCGATCGACCGCCTGCGGGCCGGCGAGATCGGAGAGTTCTGATGCTCTCCGTGCAGGGAGTGAGCAAGCAGTTCGGTACCACGCGTGCGCTCGATGACGTCTCGATCGATGTCGGGGACCACACCGTGGCGATTCTCGGTCCTTCTGGCTGCGGGAAATCGACCCTGCTGAGAGTCATCGCCGGTCTCGAGCGGCCCGATGCCGGCCGGGTGTATTGGGACGGCGACGAGATCACCACGACGCCGGCGCACCTGCGCGACTTCGGACTCATGTTTCAGACCTTCGCCCTGTTTCCGCATCGGACGGTCGGACAGAACGTCTCGTTCGGTCTCGAGATGCACGGCGTGCCCGCCGACGAGCGCGATCGGCGGGTCGCCGAGGCCTTGGCCTGGGTGGGTATGGACCGATTCCGCGATCGACGGATCGATGGCTTGTCGGGCGGCGAGAAGCAGCGAGTTGCGCTGGCCCGGACCCTGGCACCGCGCCCCAGGATGGTCATGCTCGACGAGCCGCTCGGTTCGCTCGACCGACTCATTCGTGATCGGCTGATCGAAGAGATCGCCGAGTTGCTGTCTGAGACGGGCACTCCGGCGATCTACGTGACTCATGACCACGACGAGGCACGTGCTCTCTCCGACCGGGTGGCGCTCATGCGTGCAGGTCGCATCGTCCAGCGCGGAAGCTGGCGAGAACTCGAACGCGATCCGGTCGACGACTGGGTTGCCCGCTTCATCGGAGAATGAGAATCAGGTGAGAATCGAACGGTGTCGGAGCCGACGCTCGGCGATTCGATAGCCTCGTCTGGTCATGGAACCCCGCGGCCGACTTCTGCTCGTCGACGACGACGAGAACATCCGGGTTTCGCTCGCTCGGGCTCTGGGTTTCGAGGGCTACGAGGTGGAGGCGTGCGAGAACGGTGAGCAAGCGCTCGCAAACCTCGGACGCGATCGATTCGACACCGTCCTCCTGGATGTGATGATGCCCGGGCTCTCCGGGCTGGACGTCGCCCGGGCCATCAGGGCGGAGGGCGATGACACACCCATCCTCATGCTCACCGCACGTCACGAGGTCGCCGACCGGGTGGCCGGGCTCGACGCCGGCGCAGACGATTATCTGCCGAAACCGTTCTCTCTCGACGAGTTGCTGGCGCGGATACGCGCACTCCTACGCCGAGGCGGGGTGTCCGAAGCCACCTCCGAGCTCGTCCTCGCCGATCTCGTCTTGGAACCCGGTGCACGGCGGGCCTTCCGGGGAGAGCGGGAGCTGAATCTCACGAAGACCGAGTTCGATCTGCTCGAGCTTCTGGTGTTCAACTCCGGAATCGTGCTGGAGCGCGACGTCCTTCTCGATCGGATTTGGGGCTTCGACTTCGCCACCAGCTCGAACTCGCTCGAGGTGTACATCGGCTACCTCCGAAGGAAGACCGAGGCGGATGGCGAACCGAGGTTGATCCACACCGTTCGCGGTGTCGGTTACGTGGCGCGGTCCGAATGACCCTGCGCTGGCGTTGGGCTCTGACACTCGGAGCGGCGGCTGCGGCCATCTCACTTCTCGTGCTGATCGCCTCGACGGTCCTCACCGCGCGAGAGCTCCGCAACCAAGTCGACGCCGATCTCCAGCAACGCCTGGAGCTCGCCATCGAGGGAGATCTGCCCCGTCCCACGCCGCCGTTCGAGTTCAGGGGTCGGAGGCGGGCACCGGTCAACCTCGATGCCCTCTATCGGGTGATCGGGCCCGGCGGAGACGTCGTCGTGGCTTCCACAGAGCCGGGGCTGCCCATCACGGAGGCTGCGATGGCGACCGCCGCAGCAACCACGACAGACCGAATCCTCGAGACGGTCGAAGTCGACGGAGAACGCTTCCGGATGATCACCGGCGGGGTCGTCGATCGCCGCGGCGGCATCAACCTCGGGGCCGTCCAGATCGCAGTCAGTGTCGATCGGGTCGACAGCAGCATCGGCTCCCTGGCGAGACGGTCGACCGCCATCGCTGCACTGCTCATCGTCGCCGCCGCCGTAGCGGGCTGGATGCTGGCAGGCAGGGCGGTCGAACCGCTCGAGGAGCTGTCGGCTCAGGCGGAGCGTATCGCCGAGACCGAGGATCTCACCGCCACCGTGAGCGCCACGGGAGCCGACGAGATCGGCCGGCTGGCAGCGTCGTTCGCGACGATGATCGGTTCGCTCCGCTCCAGTCGCGAGCAACAACAGCGCCTAGTGGCAGATGCCGGCCACGAGTTCCGCACTCCTCTCACCGCACTCCGAACGAATCTCGAGACGCTCCAGCGTCGGCGGGCCGAGCTGACCGATACCCAGATGACCGAGCTCATCGACGCCGCGCTGGCCGAGTCGATCGAACTCTCGAACCTCGCCGCCGAGCTCGTCGACCTCTCATCCGACACGGCGGCTTCGGGCGAGGAACTCATCGACTTCGATCTCGCCGAGCTCGCCGAGACGGTGGTGCGACGGTTCGCCAGCCGGACCTCGGACCCCATAACGGTCGAGGGATCCGGTCGACTGGTGCGGGTTCGGGTGTCGCAGATGGAACGAGTCATCTCGAACCTCCTCGCCAACGCCATCGCCTGGAACGAGCCGGGGCACCCGATCACGGTGCGTCTCGACGGTCCGGCCTTGACGGTGCGGGATCACGGACCGGGAATCCCGGAAGCGGACCTGCCTCTGGTCTTCGACCGGTTCCACAGGAGCGACGCTGCCCGCACCAGGCCCGGGTCCGGTCTCGGGCTCTCGATCGTGCGTCACGTCGTGGAGGGCCTCGATGGCGAAGTGTTTGCCCGCAACGCCGAAGACGGCGGAGCCGAGGTCGGATTCAGACTCCCGGCGGCCGGAGGGCCGGACGCGTGAAACGGGCGGGCCGAGCTCGGCCCGCCCGTTCCACAGGGAGGTCTATGCGTCTGGGCCACTACCCGGACCGCCGAATCCCAAACCACGACCGGGTCCCCGGTGGTGGCGTGGACCGTCGGCGTGGATCGCTTCGAACTCGTCCCGCGTGAGCTCACCGTCTTCGAGTGCCTCCGCGAACGGACTGTCCTCATCGAGGATCCGGTCGGCTCCGAGCTCTTCGAGCTCGGCGACCGTCAGCACGTCGTCCTCCCATGCCGACTCGAACGCCGCTCGGCGCTCCTCGCGTTCGGCAACCCGCTCTTCGTGACGGGATTCGAGCTCAGCGAGCATCGTGTCTGCCTGATCCTGGGAGATCACGTTCTCGGCGACCATGTCGTCGAAGAACGAGCTGATCCGCTCGCCCCGCTTCATCTCCACGATCGGGGTCTCACCGTCGGTGGTGTCCGCGTCCGTCTGGGCGGTTGCCACCATGGCTCCGCCTGCGATCAGTGCCCCGGCGGTGAGGGCTGCGACTGTCTTGCGCATCTTGCTGGCCTCCTTCTTGGTTGACTGCTTTCTGGCCTGCAACGACAGATTCGGTCACCCGCATTCGAATGATGTGAGGCCAACCTGAAAGGAACCTGAGAAGCGTCAGCCGTCGACAACTCCCGATCGGCAGGCACCGCGACCAACGGAGCGATAGCGTGAGATCGACGTCCATCGGAAGGATTGCATCGTGTCACCAGTCGAGATCCTCGGACGCCTGGTGCTCGCTGCGATCTGCAGTGGTCTGATCGGATACGAACGCGAAACCGCCCGAAAGGCTGCCGGCCTGCGCACTCACACCCTGGTGGGTGTCGGCGCAGCCGTCTTTGCGATCGCGTCGCAGATCGCCTTCGACGGTCCTGATGAGGCTCGGATCGCCGCCCAGATCGTCACGGGAGTCGGCTTTCTCGGAGCCGGCGCGATCTTCCGCCAGGGGGCGCTCATCAGCGGCCTCACCACGGCGGCCGGACTGTGGGTCGCAGCGGCGATCGGCATGTCGGCCGGCGCCGGGAGCTACTGGCTTGCTGCGCTCGGAACCATCGTGACGCTCGGCGCCCTCTACGGGCTGGCGGAAGCAGACAGAGCCATCGCCCGACGAAAGGTGAAGGTCAAGAGCCGGCTCGAGGTGTACATCGGGGAGACGACCAAGCTGGAAGGGCTCTTCAAGTTCATCCGGCGAATCGACCCCGACGCCACCCAGATCGACTTCAAGCGCACGAGGGAAGGCGGTGCGGTGTTGGTGATCGCCTGCGATGACGAAAAGAAACACATGTTGTCGGAGCTGCTGGCATCACACCGAATCGTGACCGGTGTTCAGGAGTTGGAGCCACGGCACTGGCCGCAGAGCCGAGGCGACTGAACCCCCCGCTACTCCATCAGTCGGGAGTTCTCCTGGGCACGGGCGGCCGCCATGGCCTTGATCTCGTCTGCGACCTCGGGATACTTCTCCATGAGAAGCGAGAAGGCCTTCCCGCTGATCACAGACAACTTGGCATCCGTCGTGGTGACGACCGTGGCCGATCGGGAGGACTTGTCGAGGAGCGCCATCTCCCCGAGCACGGCTCCAGGGCCGACTTCTCCCACCTTGTCGTCTCCGATGAGCACGTCGGCGGCGCCGTCGATGATCACTTCCAGTTCAAAGGGGAACGAGCCCTCTCGCATCAGGGTCGACCCGGCCTTGACCTCGATCTCGTCCACGTACGGGGCGAGCGCCCTGAGCCTCTTCTCTCCCAGTTGGGCAAACGTCTCGCTTGTCATCAAGCGCTCGATCTTGGGGTCGTTCTTCATCTGAGCAGGCTCCAATCGGTTGAGACGAGCCTACGACGGCGGACCCCAGCACGGCGGGAAACCCGACAAAGTCTTGGCGCAGACACCGCGGCCATCTGAGCGACGAGTGTGATGCCCCTGAGACAAGCCAAGACGTTGAGACCGGAAGACAGACTCATGAGTCGAAGCTCAATCGCCGCCCGTCTACGTGTTGGGCATGTCCTGCGACATCTGTGAGGGACGTCGTGAAGGAGCACAGAGGCGGCATCGACCGCCAACCCACACACGAAGGCGCTCACCAGGCCGGATCGCCCGGCACCTCGTACATGAGGACCGGCTCGTCGAAGCCTTTGAACGCAACGAGCTCCTGGGAGACGAAGCGAAGCGGCTTGCCGATCGACAGCTCCCCCGCTGATGCACACCCGTACCTTGTAGGGGAGGTTCGACGTCCCCGCTCGCTTGCCGAAACGGCGCTGGATCTCGATGTCGCACTCGACCGCAGCGCTGACTCACGTGAAGGAGGCGAGGAACCCGTCTCCGGTGTGCTTGACCTCCCGGCCGTCACCGAGGGTGAGGGCACCGCCAACCAACTGGTCGCGGAGCGACATCATTTCGACCGTCCGGTCCACCGTGGCGCCACCGACACGAAGCCGTTCGCCCTCGATCCTCGGCCTCACAAGTCAGCTCCTCGGTCAGTCGACCGGCATGCGGTGGGCGAGGCCGTATTGGAGGATGGCGTCGAACTGGTCTCTGAGGGGGGTGGCGTAGATCACGTCCTCCGAGTTGTAGGCGACGCGCCGTTCCGAGAACAGCGGATCGTCGAGCGGCAGGAACACGGTCTGTCCCGGCCTGGCCTCGGCCAGCCTTCGCAGCAGTTCGTTTTCGGGGGAGGTGGCGGTCACGTCGAAGGGAGTTCCGCCGGCACCGGGTTCCAGTTCGGTCCTGGCTGACGTGAGCCCGATCACCAGGATCGAGCCGTCGACGACCGTGCTCTCGTGGGTCAGGTAGTCGCCCATCCACTCCTGTTCGGTTCCCATGAGGTGTGACTTCTGCGCGTGGTGGGCGCCGATATTGATGATCGTCCCGCAGGAACACTCGGCGATTCGACGGTCCGAGAGCCGCTTGATGACCTCCTCACGGGACCGGGCGCCGTCGTCGTCGTCGTCGATCCGACGGGCGCGGATGTCGATGCTGTCCATCTCGACCTCGATCATCTCGTCCACCACCGCCACCCACTCGGCGCCCCAGGCCCGCTCGAGCTCCGCGCGACGGCTGTCGAACGTGCTCGTCAGCTGCTCGAGGGACTCGGTCTGCCCCTCAGGATCGTCCTGTCCGTAGGCCACTCCGAGTGCGAGGCCGGACGCGTCCTGGCCCGGGAGGTGTTCGACGAGCCAGTCGAACAGAGACTGGAAGCCGCCGGCCCCGCCGTACCACTCCTCGTTGGCGTCGATCCCGCGAACGTGGATCTCCTCTCCCGATGGGAGGGTGGCGTTGAGATCGCGGATGGCGGCGAGCCTCCGTTCGTAGAACGGAGGCGGCTCCCAGTCGGGCGCCACGATCCCGCCCCGGACGTAGTCGTCGTACAGCCAGGATGCCATCTGTGGCGACTCGATGAGCAGCTGCCGGAACCCCCGCTCGTGGAGCTCGGACAGCAGATCTGCCACGAACGTCCAATGCTCCCGTAAGTGGTGGGTCTCTCCGAGGAGAACCACCCGGTGATCTGCCATCCGGTCCAGGACCTCACTCGGGGGTCTGTTGCCGTCGAGGACGACAGCGTCGCGCTCGATGACAGCGGACAGCTCGCCTGCGGAGACGTCCGCTTCGGGCGCGCATGCTGCGACCAGGATGAAGCAGCCGACCAGCGGCCGAAGAAATCGCGACTGGAAGCGCATCCGAGCACCCGCCTCGCGCGTCGGTCGCGACACGATATCGAGTCGACCCGACATCACCCAGGGTCGAAAGCCCCGACGGCTCGCGCGCCCGTGATCGACCGATCGACGACCCGACCGGCAATTGGGTCCGACAGCACGACCGGCCCGGAGACCGGGGACGGAGACTCGAAGTGGAAGGAGGCCGTGTCATGACACGGGTCGTCAAGGAACAGGTGACGACCGAACATCTGCCGCGGGTGTTCCGCAACGGGACCGTCGAGTGCAGCCCGATGGCGAACTGCGCCGTCGTGGCGGAGCTCGACTCAGACAGCTATTTCGCCCCGACCGACCGGCTCCGGGGGACTGAGCACGGTCGGTTGCCATGCCGACTTCACGTATGGTCGGGTCGAGGAGGTCGGTTTGGTCAGAAGAACTGTGCTTCAAATGTGGGCGGAGGCCAACGAGCGGGTCGAGATCGTCACGCCTTCCGCTCTTGCCGAGGAATTGGAATCCGGCGGCGTCCTCTTGCTGGACGTTCGGCTACCGGTCGAAATCGAGCGGAGAGGAACGATCGAGGGCTCGGTTCCCGTCCCTCGACAGGTCGTGGAGTGGTGGGCCGATCCGGAGAGCCCCTACTTCCGTCCTGGCGGAGTGTTCGGGGCGTTCGACCAACGGATCGTCACCTTCTGTGATGGCGGCGGAAACGGTGCGTTCACCGCCTTGACCCTCGAAGAACTCGGCTATACCAACGTGGCCACCCTCGAGGGCGGCTTCTACGGATGGCTCGCTGCTGGCCTACCGACGACTCCCCAAGACGAGCGCACGACTCCCGACGATGGGCCCTAGTCCGTCTTGCCCAGTCGGAGAACTCGCCTGCATCGTGGCGGGAGCTACAAACGAGCGAGCATGAGATGGTCGATCTTTGACTCGGTCGCCGTCTCTCGACCACCTCCGACCGGCGCAGTGGCGTCGGTGAGGCGCGTTGGCCTGCGTTCGCGGAGTTGATCAATCGCTCTTCGGCGACTCGACCCCACAGGCGGCCTCGCAGGGATCCACGGCGCCGTCGACCCGAGAGAACTCGTATTCGGCCTCTCGTGAGCGTGCGCGGGTGGCTTCCGAAGTGCCCGTCATCGTGCTGCGGCCCGCACTGCTCGTGCGATGGCATCGACGGTCATGTCGATGTCGGCATCGGTCGTCGACCAGTTCGAGACCGCGACCCGCAACAGCCGCTCTCCTCGCCAGGTCGTCGCCCCGAGCCAAGCGGTTCCGTCCTCCTGAACGAGCCGCTCGACACGATCCGTGAAGCGAGCATCTCCCACGTGGATGAGTACCTGGTTGAGTACCACTTCGTTGACCACGCGCACGCGAGGAATCGTGGAGACGCCGTCGGCGAGCCGCCTCGCCAGGCGACAACATCGATCCACGATCTCGGCGACCCCAGACCGCCCCAGGGACCGTATCGCCGCCCACGTCGCGAACCCTCGGGCCCGCCGGGAAGACTCGGGAACGAAGTCCCCTCCGCCGAACTCTCTGCCTGCCACCTGCCCGGTCAGATACTCGGCGGTGTAGGCCATGGAGACGGCATGCACTTCGGGATGGGCACAGAATGCGTATCCGGAGTCGTACGGCACGTTCAACCACTTGTGCCCGTCGCATCCCCATGAGTCCGCATGCTCGAGGCCGTCGACGAGGTGAGTGAGCGCCGGGCTGGCGGCGGCCCACAGACCGAATGCGCCATCGACGTGGAGCCAGTGTCCCCGTCGGCGAGTCTCCTCGGAGATCCGTTCGAGGTTGTCGAATGCTCCGGTGTTCACGTTGCCGGATTGCGCCACGACGATCGTCGGTGCCGTCGGCTCGGAATCCAGGACGTCACCCAACATCGACGCGTCCATCGCCCCGTCCGACCGGGCCGGCACGACGGCGATCGACGCCTCGCCCATACCAAGCAAGCGAAGCGATCGATCGACCGTGGCGTGACGCTCCTGGCCGACGACGACTCTGACCCGGGGTGCTCCGAACAGCCCGTCGACGCCGACGTCCCAGCCTCGATCTCGTAGGACCTTCCATCGGGCTGCGGCCAGACCGACGTTGTTCGCCGCTTGAGCGCCTGTGACGAAGCCAACCGAGGCAGTCGGCGGAATCCGCAACAGGTCTTTCAGCCAGCGGCCGGAAACGTCCTCGAATGCCATCGCTGCGGGAGAAAGAGCCTCGTTGAACGCAGCCTGGTCCCAACCACTCGTGAGCATGTCTGCTGCGAGGGCGGCATCGATGGAGCCTCCCACCACGAAGCCGAAGTAGCGGGGTCCAGCCGACGCCATCAATCCCGGCTGCGCCAGCTCCTCGAGCTCTGCGATCACTTGCTCTGTAGCAGCACCCGTCTCCGGCACCGGACCCGCCATCTGCGCTCGGATCGTCGCTCGGCCGGCTGAGGGTGAGACGGAAGCCGAGGCCAGGTCACGTCGGTAGGCGGCCACCCGGTCGGCGACGTCGTGCAGGGAGCGGGCCAGATCGTCCATAGCTCAACGTTAGGCCTCCGCCGGCCGTGCCGATTGGAAGCCATCGACGACGCTGGGAGACCGCGTCCCGCGGCTCAGCTCGCGACGGCGATGGCTACATAGGTCGCTCCCGTTACGACTAGGACGAGGGGGGCGACGAGGAACGCGGCCCTGGAATGGCGGAACCAACGGTGGATCGCCCACAGGATGACACCGACAGAGAGGACAAGACCGCCGACCAGGATGACGTAGGCGTGGGTCCGGGTGTTGGCTTCCCTCGCATTGTTGAGACTGCTGGCGGTGCCGACGAAGAAGAGGAAACCGAGGAAGAAGGAAACCGCGGTACCGAGGGCAATCAGGGTTTCACCGCCGAATCCGACGGTTGCGGCACGACCCGGGTCGGGACGGATGCCGGCGGCGATCGGTGCTCGCCAGCGGCGGTAACCGAAGACGACCATGGCGACGACCGCGCAGGTCACGATGGCCGAGAAGAGCACATATCCGGCGGGGCTGAAGAGAGGGTTGCGGTACTCGGGCAGATACCCATCCATCAG
>CBDTXZ010000009.1:0-35725 GCA_965364515.1 uncultured bacterium | reverse complement strand
ATCTCGGCCCGGTAGACGTTCCCGATGCCGCAGAGCACCGACTGATCCAGGAGCGAGGCACCGATCGGGACCGTTCTGCGGGCGAGGAACGTCAGCATGTGTTCGACGGCACCGGCGTGGGTCCTCTTGCGCAGCGGGTCCGGACCCAGATCGGCGACCATCCGCTGCTCCTCGCCAGGATCGATCACGCTGCAGTCCGTGGGACCGGACAGATACAGCGTGCCACGGTCGCCGACCATCTGGAGCCTGGTTCCGTCGGTCGGAGGCGGGGGGTCGCTGGCGTGGACCCGGAACTTGCCGAACAACCCGAGGTGCACGTGCATCACGTGACCGTGGTCCCACCGATAGAAGAGGTGTTTGCCCCACGCATCGATCTCTTCGATCTCGTGTCCGTCGAGCAGAGCCGCTCCCTCGTCGAATCGTCCCTGCGGGCTCGATACACGCAGAGGGATCCCGACGAACCGCTCGGTCTGCAGGCGCGCAGCCCGGTGGATGGTGTGACCTTCTGGCATGAACGGCAATGTGCCACGGTTCCGGAGCTACCGGGAACGGATCACCAGTCCTGATACACGTCCTCGCCGGCGAACGAGACGTGGCCGCACACTGCACAGACGCTTCGGGTGATGCCTCCGACCGTCTTCGACGATTCGTAGCGATGTTCGTGCGCCTCGGGCTCCCGGGACTTCTTCCTGCCGAACAGCGACCGTGACTTGGTGGAAGATCGCTCGTGGCGTCCGCTCCTCTGGGTCTGCGGTCCATCCGGGTCCGAATCCGTCTCCTCGGGCTCGGGTTGGGGCTGTGGCGCGGATCGGCCGTTGGACGACCACTGACCGAAACCCGAGTCGTTCGTGGCCGGCGCAGCCGGGGCCACCGGTTCGGGAGTCGCGGCGGGCTCGGGCTCGGGCTCCGGAGCAAGCTGAGGGTCGCTCTTCGACTCAGGCTCAGGCTCACCAAGAGGATGAACTTCGGGAGCCCGTTGGACAGGACCCGGCTCCGGCTCGCCGAGCGGGTGCACCTGGCGATGAACTGCGCCGGTGGCGGCATCGGCCTCTTCGATTTCGAAGGTCTCTTCCGTCCGCTCGGGCTCGCTCGGGACCGCGCTCGCCATGTTCGGCACGTAGCCGAAGGCCGCAACCTCCTCGATGACGAACTCGTCGTCATCCTCTTCTTCGGGGGGTTCGGGTGCCGGTGGAACCGGTGTCTCTTGTTGCGGCAGAGGCGGAGACACGGATGGTTGGTTGGGTGGTGGCGTCCATCCGACTTCCTGCGGGGTCGGCTGTGGATCCTGTGCTGCAGGTGATGTTTCTGGCGCCTTCGCCGGTTCGACCGGCACATCGGCGGGGCGTTCGGGCTCGATCGGGCGCGGTGCGACCGGGGCGATCGCATCGTCCTCGACGGCGCTCTCCGCCACCGAGTCGGCGAATGAAGGGGACTTCTCCGGAAAGAAGGGAACGACTTCGGGCATGGGGATGTCGGGTCGGGTCGGCTCGGGCGGGACCTCTTCGGTCTCCTCGTCCCCGGCATCGACCTCGGCTTCGTCCGCGGCGTCGGTCGCGACCGTGAGCTTCCGCTTCTTCGGCTTCCGACCTTTGAACACTCGGCGCTTGGACAGCCGACTCTGGACGTCCTCGATCGCCGACAGCCCGTCGTAGGCGAACCCGAGTGCATCGTCGGCGATGAACACCATCTCCTCGCCGTCGAGAAGCATCGAGAACTGATTCGAGAACAATCGCTTGATCTCGACGGTGTCGAGACGCCACTCCCCGAAGTCCTCACCATCGGAGTCGAGGGAGAGATAGACGTCTTCGAGTTCCAGGTCGATGGGAATCCCCTCGCCTGGGTCACTCGGAAGTCGTAGACGTCCTTTGAACAACACCTGAATTCACCAGCCTCGTGCTCGAGAGCGGCAGTCGTGACGGCCCCCCGGCCCGGTCAGCGCATGCGCGAGATACCAAAACTGCTGCCCTCGGAGGTCACTGTAGGCCAAAACCTGCATCATGCGTTCTTCGACACCGACAGAGGGCCGATGTAGGAGTTTGTCTTCAGTCGGCGAAATCGGCGATTGGTGGGCAGGAGCAGACGAGGTTGCGGTCTCCGCCCGCACCGTCGACCCGTCCGACCGGAGGGAAGTAGCCCTTCGTGCGGAGCCCGTCCGTGGGGAACGCACCGACCGCGGGTGGATAGGGATGACTCCAGGACTCGTCGAGAAGCATCGCAGCGGTGTGCGGAGCATTCACCAGGGGGTTGTCGTCTGCAGGCCAGTCGCCGGCCTCCACCCTCGAGATCTCGTGTCTTATCGAGATCATCGCCTCGCAGAATCGGTCGAGCTCCGCAAGGGGTTCGGACTCGGTCGGCTCGATCATCAAAGTGCCTGCGACGGGAAAACTGAGCGTGGGTGCGTGGAACCCGTGATCGGCGAGCCGTTTGGCGATGTCCTCTGCGCTGATCCCTGTGTCGTGAGTGATGCCGCGGATGTCGATGATGCATTCGTGCGCGACCCGGCCGCCCTTGCCGCTGTAGAGGATCGGATAATGCGGACCGAGTCGGGTGGCGACGTGATTGGCCTCGAGGATCGCGATCTGTGTCGCTCGAGTCAGCCCGGCTGCGCCCATCATGGCGATGTACGCCCACGGGATGGGGAGGATCCCTGCGCTGCCGTATCTGGCGGCGCACACAGGTCCGACTGGTGCGTCCGCGCCGAGCGGATCGCCCGGCAGGAAGGGAGCGAGATGGGCACGGACCCCGATGGGACCGACTCCGGGCCCGCCCCCGCCGTGCGGAATCGTGAACGTCTTGTGGAGGTTCAGGTGCGATACGTCTGCGCCGAACTTGCCTGGGCGAGCCACGCCGACCAGAGCATTGAGGTTCGCACCGTCTACGTACACCTGCCCTCCGACCTCGTGGACCGCAGCACAGATGTCCGAGATGGCCTCCTCGAAGACGCCGTGGGTCGACGGATACGTCACCATGAGGGCGGCGACCCGATCGGCATGTTCGGCCAGCTTGGCTGAGAGATCGTCGACGTCGACGTTTCCATGCTCATCGCACGCCACCACCTTGACGACCATTCCGGCCATGACCGCCGAAGCCGCGTTCGTGCCGTGGGCAGACTCGGGGATGAGGCAGACATCTCGTCCACCTTCGCCACGGCTCCGGTGATACGCGCGAATCGCGAGCAGCCCGGCGAACTCGCCTTGCGACCCGGCGTTCGGCTGCAGCGAGACTGCGTCGTACCCGGTGATCTCTGCGAGCCACTGTTCGAGTTCATCGATCAGTTCGAGATATCCGGCAGCCTGCCACTCCGGTACATAGGGGTGGAGCGACGCGAACTCAGGCCACGTGATGGGGATCATGGACGTCGTCGAGTTCAACTTCATCGTGCACGAGCCGAGCGGGATCATCGTTCGATCGAGCGCGAGGTCCTTGTCCGAGAGCTCCCGCAGATAGCGGAGCATCTGAGTCTCCGAGCGGTGGGCGGAGAAGACGGGATGGGTGAGGAACGGTGTTCGACGTCGGACGAGCGGAGGTATCCCGCCGGGACCGGCATCGATGCCCGTTGCGCCGAAGACGTCCAGAAGGCGCGCCAGAGTCAGCTCGTCGGTCGTCTCGTCGAGGCTGATACCGATGTGCCCGGCGTCGACCCGCCGCAGGTTGATCCCGGCGGCTTCGGCTCGATCGGCGATATCCGTGGCGTCGGGGACCGCGATCGTGATCGTGTCGAAGAACGTGTCGTTGACGACCTCGAACCCGGCACCGAGAAGTGATGCGGCCAACCGGGCGGTCAGCCCGTGGACGCGCTCGGCGATCGCCGTCAGACCCTCCGGCCCATGCCAGCAGGCGTACATCGATGCGATGATCGCAAGCAGTGCCTGCGCCGTGCACACGTTCGACGTGGCCTTGTCACGACGAATGTGTTGTTCCCGTGTCTGAAGGGCCAGCCGAAGGCCCATGCGTCCGGTGGGGTCGGCCGAGACCCCGACCAGCCGACCTGGAAGCGATCGCACGTGGGTCTCTCTCGTTGCGATGAACGCGGCGTGCGGGCCGCCGAATCCCATCGGGACGCCGAACCGTTGAGCCGAGCCGACTGCGATGGAGGCGCCGAGCTCGCCGGGTGATTCGAGCATCGTGAGCGCAAGCAGATCCGTGGCGACGACCACATGGGCACCGGCATCGGCTGCACGCTCACAGAGGCCTTTCAGATCGACGATCGCACCCGTTGTGTTCGGATACTGGACGAGGCAGCCGCTGACATCACCGAGATCGGCGTGTTCGACGGCACCGATCTCCAACTCGATGCCGATCGGCTCGGCCCTGGTCGCCAGGACGGCGATCGTCTGGGGGTGGGTGCGCTCGTCGACGAAGAATCGAGGCCGTTTGCCGCGATGGATTCGATTCGTCATGGTCATCGCCTCGGCCGCCGCAGTCGCCTCGTCGAGGAGTGAGGCGTTCGCAATCTCGAGCCCCGTCAGATCGCTGACCATCGTCTGGAAGTTGAGCAGTGCTTCGAGCCTGCCCTGGGAGATCTCCGCCTGGTACGGCGTGTAGGCCGTGTACCACGCCGGATTCTCGAGGATGTTGCGTTGAATGACCGGTGGTGTGATCGTGCCGTAGTACCCCTGGCCGATCAGCGAGGTCATGATCTCGTTCTTGTCGGCGATCTCACGCAGCCGCTCGATCGCCGCCGGCTCACTCAGCGCCTCGGGGAGGTCGAGCGGGCGAGCGATCCGGATGCCCACCGGGACGGTCTCTGCGACCAGGTCTTCGAGGGAGGCGCTTCCGACGTCTGCGAGCATCTTCTCGATCTCGGCCGGGCGAGGCCCGATGTGCCGATCCACGAAGTGTTCGGATACGGGCTGACTGGACATGAAGACTCCTCGTTGCGGTCCCCACACTGTTCCGCGGTCCAGCGTCGCCTCCCCCGCCGGTCCAGTGGCCTGAGAGTTTCCGGGGATGGTTGCCCCTTCGGCGCCCCACTCGAGGTGAGGACTCTCCCGACGGTCTCGAAAGCTCCTCGATTGTACCTCAGCTCGAGCGGTCGTCGTCGATTGTGTAGCACGGGACTGACGCCTCTGAGGGCACGGAAATAGTCACTCCAGATACTTGCGTGCTGCAATCAGTCCTGGCATCCTCCGCCTGTCGTCGGGCGCCCCCCAGCCCGGCGCGTGGGACGGGTATCGGCAGCTTCCCTGAGTTGCGCCAGACCTCGCCCGTCCGCCCTCCTCGTGAGGGCCAAACGGAGTTCCGGAACCCCCTTCCCGGAACTCCGTTTGTCGTTGCCGGCGATCTCCACAATCGGTTGCAGACAGGTGATCACTCCGACCGGGACGGGAGCGCGATGATCATCACCGGCACCTGGGAGTTCTCGATCATGTATGAGATCCGATGCCCGAAGAACGGCCGGTTGGAAAGCGACCTGCTGGCGGTCCCGAACACTGCGAGGTCGACGCCGCGGTTGTTGGCGAAGTCCACGATCTCGCCTTCGGCGTTCGGGGCGACCCGGACGTCGGTGTCCACGAGCACCCCGAGGCGTTCACCGAAGGCTGCAGCGGCTCCGACCATCTCGAGTCCGGTCTTCACGGCGTTCTCGACCGCCGGATTCGCCTCGAGCATCATCCCCTGACCCTCCGGACGGTTGACGACGTGGATGGCAGACGCACGGCCGCCGCTCATGCGGACGATCGAGTACGCGAGCTCCTCTGCGGCGCGCGACGCCCTCGTCGCCACAACCGGCACCAAGACGTGTTGTGGAAGTGTCTCGGGAACGTCGCCGCCGATCTCGGGGAACCGCACGACGATCACGGGCAGATCGACTGACGCGAGCACCCGGTCGACCACGTTCGAGAAGACCCCGCTGTCCGATTCCGACTCCGAAGCTCCGATGACGATCAGGTCGTATCCGAGCCGCGACTCCTTGGCGATCGCTTCCGCCGGGTCGGTGGCGACCTTGTTGATGAGTCGGTGGCGGACCCCGTCCATCGCCTCGAGGACGTCGGTCGGGTTGGACGAACCGCCCCGCGTCCTTCGACCGAACCTGCCTCCCCGCACGTCCACCGCGAGAACGGTGATCTCCGGGTCGTCGAGCACGGCTCCCATGATCCGAGCGGCGTACCGGCTGCTCGCTCCGCCACGGGTCGGGATCAGCACCCGCCGTGATCCGAGGAGCTCCGATGCCGCCAGGAGTTCTTCGCGTTCGAGGCGTTTGCGCTCGTCTTCTGGCACTTCCCAGCCCTTCACGACCAGTTTGAGCAGCTGGGGCGCCAGCATGCTCGTGACGATCGCGACCAACACGATGACCGTGTAGCCGGTCTCGGACAGCACACCCAGGTTGAGCCCGACGATTGCAACGACGATCCCCATCGCACCGAGGGCGGACAGACCGGATCCGAGCGCGAGCGCCTCGCGCCCCCGCACCCCCGCCAGACGACCCCCCAGCATCGTTCCTGCGACCTTGGCGAGGACCGCGACCGCCGTGAGCCCGATCGTCCAGCCGATGGCGGTGGCACTGTTCAACAGGCCGATATCGACCCGCAGACCGCTGAATGCGAAGAAGATGGGAGCGAAGATCGCAGCCGTCGTCGTCTCCAGTACCTGCTCGACCTGTGGGAGTTGATGACGAAGTGTCGCCAGCAGGATTCCGACGATGAACGCCCCGAGAATCGCCTCGAGACGAAGGAACTGGGTGATCAAGCCTCCGGTGAGGGCGGCGACGAGGCTGATCGTGAGCGCCGCGGTCACCGAGGAGCCCCGCGCCATGATTCGACGCATGAGTGCGTCGAGGGCCCACCGCCCCACGGTCAACAACAGTCCGAGGAAGACGATGAGCCCGCCGAACGACTGAGCGAGCAGCACGGGATCGAAACCGTCCTGAGCGATACCCGACAGGGCTGCGAGCAACAACCATCCGACGGCGTCCATCGTCATGCCTGCGGCGAGCGTGATCTGACCGAAGTTCCGTCTCAGGTATCCGAGGTCCTGCAGGATCTTCGCAACGACCGGAAGGGCGGAGACCGAGAGCGCGAGTGCGAGGAACCCGGCGAAGACCCCGACCTCGACGTCTTCCCCGATGAACGAGCCAGGCACGACGAACGCGAGCGCACTCACGACTCCGAGCGGGACCAACAGCGCGCCCGCCGAGACCGAGAGCGCCGCCTTGCGGAATCTTGCGATGATTGCGAGATCGGTCTCGAAACCGATCACGACCAGGAGCATGATCACGCCCAACCACGACAAGCCGAAGATCACCGACGTGACGACCTCCTCACCGAACACCCACTCGTAGGCATCGGGTGCGACGTTTCCGAACAGCGAGGGGCCCAACAGCACGCCCGCCAGGAGTTCACCGACGACGGAGGGTTGGCCGATGCTCTTCATGAGGCCACCGAGCAGCCGGGCAACGCCGATCAAGAGGGCGAGCTGGATGAGGAACACGAGCACCTCGTGCTCGCTCAACGGGGCGGCGTCACCGATCGCAAGAACCACGCCGGGCACGTTAGGCGGTCGGTCGGCGTCGGTCGTCGGTCGTTGGGCTCCGACCCGAGGGATGCGATCTGGGCCCTACGACCTGCACCCTCTCACACTGCCCGCAACGGCCGCCCGACGTGGTCGAGACAGGTCTCGTGTCGGAGGCCGCGCATCGCAGATCGCGCTTCTTCATACGTTGAATCGGAAGAGCACCACGTCCCCATCGGCCATCCGGTAGTCCTTGCCCTCGATGCGGATCTTGCCGGCGGCTCGCATCGCTGCCTCCGAGCCGTAGTGCTCGAGGTCGTCGATCCGATACACCTCGGCCCGGATGAACCCTCGCTCGAAATCGGTGTGGATGACACCGGCGGCCTGCGGCGCCCTGATTCCCGCCTTGATGGTCCACGCCCTGATCTCCTTCGGACCTGCGGTGAAGAAGGTCTCGAGACCGAGGAGCGAGTACGTCGCCCGGGCGAGCTTGGCGAGCCCTGGTTCATCGAGATCGAGATCGGAGAGGAACGTTGCCTGGTCCTCCGGGTCGAGCAGGGCGATCTCGGCTTCGATCTCTGCACAGATGATCACCATTCCGGCCCCGTCCGAACGCGCTCTCTCAGCAACCCGGTGCGTCAGTTCGTTGCCCGAGAGCCCTTCTTCGTCGACGTTTGCGACGTAGAGCACGGGTTTGGATGTGATGAGTTGGGCTTGCTTGAGCAGCGCCACCTCGTCGGCACCGGCCTTCATCGACCTCGCAGGAAGCCCTTCACCGAGATGCTCGAGGACGCGTTCGAACACATGCAGCTCCGAGGCGGCCCCCTTGTCGCCTGTGCGCACCGATCGGTTGAGTCGCTCCACGCGCTTCTCGACGACGGCGAGATCGGCGAGAACGAGCTCCAACTCGATGGTGTCGATGTCACGATCCGGATCGACCGATCCTTCGACGTGTGTCACGTCGGAGGACTCGAAACACCGCACGACATGAAGGATGGCGTCGACCGACCTGATGTGGCCGAGAAACTGGTTGCCGAGGCCTTCCCCCTCGGAGGCTCCCTTGACCAACCCGGCGATGTCGAGGATCTCGACGGTCGCCGGGATCACCTTCTGTGTCGAGATCACGGACTCGATGCGGTCGAGCCGCTCATCAGGGACGGGGACGACCCCGACGTTGGGCTCGATCGTCGCAAAGGGGTAGTTGGCGGCTTCGGCGCCTGCTGCGGTGAGTGCATTGAAGAGCGTGGATTTGCCGACATTGGGCAGGCCCACGATTCCAGCCTGGACGGCCATGATTGATCGACTCCGGAATCGGGTGAGTGCTCGGAACCCGAGCCCGAGCAAGGTTAACGCGGCCACAGATCGCACCCGAGGCTCCCACGACGGGCACGCCGGCCTTTCTCACCGAACCGCCAGACACGTCGAGCTCCGCCCCGCCGAACCGACCACCTTCTCGGAATCAGGTCGCCGGCCAGGAGGGCTGCAGACGGCGACACAGCTATCGTCGCTCGGATGCGGATTGCTGTCATTGGCGCAGGCTCTTGGGGAACCACCGTCGCGGCACTCGCCGCACGAGCGAACCCGACGACCCTGTGGGCCAGGCGTCCTGAGCTGGCGAAGATGATCAACACCGAGGCGGTGAACGCCGACTATCTGCCCGGACATCGCCTGCCGTATGGATTGCGTGCCACGTCGGATCTGACGGACTGCATCGACGGGGCGGAAGCGGTGGTCATGGGGGTCCCTTCGCACGGGTATCGCGCCGTCTTGGAGCAACTCGTGGATTCGCTCCCCGAGTCGTTGCCCATCTTGAGCCTGACGAAAGGCATCGAACAGGGAACAACGCTCCGCATGACCGAGGTGGTGGCCGACGTCGCTCCCGAGCATGACCGAAGCGTGATCGGGGTGCTCACCGGGCCCAACCTCGCCAAGGAGGTCATTGCAGGTCAGCCGGCGGCCGCGGTGGTGGCCATGGAGAACACCGGCGTCGCCTCGGCGCTCCAGTCGGTGTTCATGGATCCCACGTTCCGCGTCTACACGAACGCCGACGTCGTCGGATGCGAACTGGCAGGTGCCCTGAAGAACGTCATGGCGATCGCAGCCGGTATGGCGAAAGGGCTCGGATTCGGCCAGAACACCCTGGCGGCCCTGATCACACGGGCGCTCGCCGAGATCACCCGCCTGGGCGTCGTGATGGGCGGTCGCCCCGAGACCTTCGCCGGCCTCGCGGGGATGGGGGACCTGATCGCCACCTGCCAATCCGATCAGAGCCGAAACAACCGTGTGGGGATGGGCCTCGCCGCAGGCAAGAAGACCGAGGACATCATCGAGGAGATGAAGATGGTCGCCGAGGGGGTCAAGAGCGTCGGGCCGATCCTGGATCTCGCCGAGAAGCACGGTGTCGAGATGCCGATCGCATTCCAGGTCGACCAGGTCATCAACCACGGCGCCCATCCTCGGGAAGCCGTGCTCTCGCTCATGACCAGGGACGCCAAGAGCGAATAGCAATTCCCGAGGTGCGTCTGGGAAGGCGTCGTGCGACTGCTGCGTCGGATCTGCGGATCGGATGACGCACATCGCACATCGGAGACCGCGCACCACACGTAGAGTCGACACCATGCGATTCGAATCGGTCGAGGAACTGAAGCAATCGGTGGGGCAGCACCTCGGGTACTCCGATTGGCTCGAGATCACCCAGGATCGTGTGAATCGATTCGCAGATGCGACCGACGACCACCAGTTCATCCACGTCGATCCCGAGAAGGCGGCGACGACGCCGTTCGGCGGCCCGATCGCCCACGGGTATCTCACCCTGTCACTCGCCGTCCCGATGGTGTCGCAGATCTATTCGGTCGACGGGGTGAAGATGAGCGTCAACTACGGAACCAACAAGGTCAGGTTTCCTGCTCCGCTCCCCGTCGGCTCGAAACTGCGGGCCGGCGCAGAACTGGTTTCCGTGAATGACGTTCCTGGCGGCGTCCAGGTGGTGTTGAGCGTGACCTTCGAGGTCGAGGGGGGAACCAAGCCTGTGTGTGTCGCCGAGACGGTCTCTCGACTGTACGTGTGATCACCCCGTTCGGGTGATGCGCCGGCCGGCGCCGGAAGAGCCGGCGATCAGTGTTGCGACCTCTTCGGCCCGCTCGGGCTGCAGTCGACTCGTTGTCACCCGAACGGCACTCATGTCGTCGAGCACGAACGCGTCCCCCGAACGAATCGCAAAGCCGGACTCGAGACAGGCTGCGACCGATGAAGCCGGATCCGGGACCGGTATCCAGACATTCAGCCCCGACGGCGCCGTCACCTCGATGCCACTGCTCCGAAGCGCCGAGATCAGGGCTCGCCGACGCGTCCCGTACACCTCGGCAGCGCTCCGAAACACCTCTCCCTGCGTCTCGACGAGCGTCGCCGCGATGCGTTGGAGAAGGTGACTCACCCAGCCCGGCCCGACACCCTGCCGAGCTCCGACTCGGGCGATCGTCGTGGCGTCCCCGAAGAGTGCTGCGATGCGAAGGTCGGGCCCGATCGCCTTCGACATGCTGACGGCGAGCGCCCATCTTGCTCGCCCCGGTCCGACGGCATGCAGGTCCAGTCCTGCGATCGGACCGGCGTGGTCGTCCTCGACGACCAGAAGATCGGGTCGGGCCCCGAGCACCTCGACGAGCTCATTCGCTCGATCGGCCGTGGTGCAGGCTCCGGTCGGATTCTGAACGCGGGTCGTGAGCACGAGCGCGTCGAGGCCGTCGATGACCGCGCGCAGAGACTCCGGATCGACGCCTTCGGAATCGATGCGGATGGGAACCGGCCGGAGCAACATCGCCCTCACCAGATCGGCCATCGCCGGCCAGCCGGGGTTCTCGATCCCGACCCGATCACCGGGTCGGAGATGGGCCGACAGCACCCGTTCGATGCCATCGAGCGCTCCGCTCACAACCGCCATCTCGCCTGCGGGACTGACGATCCGACGACGAACCGCTTCCTCGAATTCGTCGAGCACCGGATCTTGCCCGTACAGCGTGAGAGGTGCATCGATCTCACCGAGCATCGCATCGAGATCCGGGAGCAGATCGGGATCGGGGTTTCCCGAGGCCAAGTCGACTGCATCGTCGGGAATCACCGGCTCGACGGTGAAGGTGGGTCGCCGATCGGCAACGAATGTGCCGAGTCGGCCGCGCCCGATCACCAGTCCCCGCTCCGTGAGCGTCCGATACGCACTTGCGACGGTGTTCGGAGCGAGTCCGAGCCTCTCGGCCGCCACCCTGACAGGGTCGAGCCGATCTCCCGGCGCCAGTCGAGCCGCCAGGATCTCACTCTCGAGATGGGCGGACAGTTCAGCGGACGTCTCGAACGGGGGCATGCTACAATCATGCTAACACAAACTCGTTTTTGTACCATTACAGATTGGGTTCGACACCCAACCCTGGATCAGCAACCCAGGACGATGAGGCCCATGCCCAGACCGACCGACCGAACCACCGTGCGTCTCAGCGATCGCGCGCACTACGACCGACAGACGATCGATGCCATCCTCGACGAGGCGTATCACGCCCACGTCGGATTCATCGACGGCGGCACACCGGTCGTGATCCCGATGCTCCATGCCAGACTCCGTGACACGCTGTACCTCCACGGGGGGCCCGCCAGCCGCATCATGCGCGCGCTCAAAGGTGGTGATGAGGTCTGTGTCACGGTGACACTGCTCGACGGCTTGGTTCTCGCCCGTTCGGCGTTCCACCACTCGGCGAACTACCGATCGGTCGTGCTGTACGCCCGTCCGGCCGTCGTCGACGACCTCGACCGGCGTCGAGAGGTGCTGGATGCCTACACCGACAAACTCGTCCCGGGCCGGAGACCTCATCTTCGCCCTATGACCGACAAAGAGGTGCGCGGCACCGTGGTGCTCGGCCTCCCCCTGGACGAGGCGTCCGCCAAGATCCGAACCGGCGGACCGATCGACGATCCCGAAGACATGGAACTCGACGTCTGGGCCGGTGTGATCCCGTTGAAGATGGTCGCAGGGGATCCGATCCCGGACCCGGCCATGCGGGAAGGGACGAGCCGCCCTGATCACGTCGACCGGATCGGGCGATGACCAGTCACAACCGAATTCTCGAACGAACGACCAGCGCCAACGAGGGGGCATTCTCCGTGGGCGACTGGGGGCTCTTCTGGAGCATTGCGCTCATCTGGGGGGCGTCGTTCCTGCTGATCGCGATTTCGCTCGAGTCGCTCCATCCCGGGGCGATCACACTTGGACGGGTCGCATCCGGGGCGGCGGCGCTGGCGGTGGTTCCGTCCGCCAGGAAACGGATCGCGGTCGAGGACCGACGCCGGTTGGTGGTGCTCTCTCTCGTCTGGGTAGGCATTCCGTTCACGCTCTTCCCCATCGCCGAGCAGTACATCAACTCGGCCGTGACGGGCCTGCTCAACGGGGCGATGCCGATCTTCGCAGCACTGGTCGCCGCCCTGTTCCTGCGTGAGATCCCGCGCGGCGCACAGCTCGCAGGTCTTCTCACCGGCTTCACCGGAGTGGTGCTCATCTCGGTGCCCTCGATGGGTGAAGGTTCGAACGCCGCACTGGGCGTCCTCCTCGTGTTGCTGGCGACCGTCTGCTACGGCTTCGCCGTGAACATCGCGGCGCCGCTGCAGAGGCGATACGGCTCGGTGACCGTCATGTCCAAGATGCTGGTGCTCGCCACCCTCTGGACGCTCCCCTACGGCCTCTGGGGGTTCACCGAGAGCACGTTCGAGTTGGGTCCCGTCGTCGCAACACTCGTGCTCGGGGTGATCGGCACCGGCGTCGCATTCGCCATCATGGCGAGCCTCGTCGGCAGAGTCGGCTCGACGAGGGCGTCGTTCATCACGTATCTCATCCCCTTCGTCTCCCTGGCCCTCGGCGTCGCTTTCCTCGGCGATCAGGTCGCACCGCTCGCCATCGGCGGCGTCGTGTTGGTCGTGACCGGTGCCGTACTCGCATCGAGACGAAGACGCTGAACGAACCCGCCCAACGAGAGGACTCGACGATGCCAACGACTCCGGAATCTGCAGAGATCACGGCGACGGTTGCGAGCGCCGCCGACGCCGTCGACCACTTCGCCGCCAAGCTGCGGTACGAGACCGACTGTTGGGACACACATCAGGCGCTGAAGTCGGGAGCGGACGACATCGTCGTGCTCGACGTGCGGTCGACCGGGGCGTTTGCCGCTGGACACGTACCGGGTTCACACAGCCTCCCTCACCGGGAGATCACACCACAGCGGCTCGACGCACTCTCGACCGACGCACTGTTCGTGGTCTACTGCGCCGGCCCGCATTGCAACGGAGCGGACAAGGCGGCGTTGAAGATCGCCGGCCTCGGGAGACGGGTGAAGATCATGATCGGCGGCCATCACGGCTGGCAGGTCGAGGGCCTTCCCATCGAGACAGGCACTCCTCGTGCTCCGACCGCTTCGAGCAACGACCCGAACCGCTGAACCACCCCCGTGAGCGCAGCCTTCGCCAGCGTGCTCCCCGGATGTGGAAACGCCCGATGGGAAGCAGCTCCGAGGGTCAGGCCCTCGCCGAGGCCAGGCGAATCGCCCGCTCCATGAGCGAAGGATCCCCGAGTCGACGACGAAGCGTGCGCTCCAGACCGGCGATCGGATACAGATTCTGCGGAGCGCGCGGATCCTTGTGTGGCTCCGAGGCAAAACGCGGCAGCACCGACGCAACGGTGTCCGCCAGCCTGATCGCCTGGTCGATGGCGCAGTCGGCCGCGACTTCACATCGCACCAGTCCGCCGCTCGGCCCACCGCCGACTGCGAGGCGCTGATACCACGAGTAGCGATTCGACCTGCCCCCGATGAGGAAGATCGGCGTGCGCCGGGAAACCGGGAGATCCAACAACACCGACCTGAGTTCAGGAGGGAGATAGTGGGTGTGCTGGCGCTTGATGTAGCCGACGACCCCATTGGGATGACGACCGTGCGACAGCGGCCCGTCGACCACGACCAGCGAATCGGTGCCGACCGCCCGGGCGAGCTCGCCTTCCTTCTTCCCCATTTCCGACTGGATGGCGAGCCAGAGGTCCTCCGGCGACTCGCCGACGGACGGGTGGACGCGATAGGTCCCATGTTTGGTCTCGAGATCAGACGCTCCCAGCGCAGACGTGAAGAGCCCTCTGTCCGACTCGACGGCGACGACGTCGGCAGTGCCGTTGGCGCGGACCGCGCCCGCCGCGTACACCGCACAGAGGCCCAGTGCTGGAAGATCGCCGTCCTGGTGGATCCAGACGTTGGCATCGACTCGTCGAACCCCGTCGATGAAGACGACGTCGACCCGGCCGTCCCACGCCGGAGTGATCGCCGCCCAGCGCTCCGGATCCATCTCCACGTCGAGCTTTGGCGGCTGTGCCGCTTCGAGCATCGCAGCCTCCGACGATGGGCCGTACTCGGCGGACCACGGCTCGACGGTGAAACGCATCAGGTGTCGACCCTCTGGACCCGGGCGCCATCGGACCGTTTGGACACCTCGAACCGGACCGGAATCTGCTGGGCCAGCTCCGATACGTGGGTGATCAACCCGACCGTGCGCCCATCCGAGCCGAGCTCGTGGATGACGGCGGCGACCGTGTCGAGGGTTTCGGAGTCGAGCGTTCCGAAACCCTCGTCGAGAAACACCGACTCGAGACGTGCCGTGCCAGACATCGAGATCGACGCCATCTGATCCGCGAGCGAGAGAGCGAGCGCAAGTGACACGACGAAGGTCTCACCTCCGGACAGCGTCTCGGGGGCGCGGCGCTCGTCGGCGTTCAGTCGGTCGATGATCACGAACTCCGACTTCTCGACGGCGAGCGCGTACGCCCCGCCCGACAGTTGCTCGAGCCGCTCGTTGGCGTGAACGACGAGGTCGTGGACGACCTCTTCAATGAGCCACCGTTCGAAACCGTTGACCTTCAGGTGGGCTGCGAGCGCCCTGGCGACGACGACGTCGCCCTCGTAGCCCTCGAGGGCCGCCGCCGCCTCGATCTTGTCCTTCAGATCGGAGCGCATCCGTTCCAGCCGTTCGATGGTGCGAGCCCGGGAGACGAGCGCCTGTTCGTGGGGGTCGGAGCCGGCCACGAGTTCGACGCCTGCCTGGGCGATACGCTCACTCATGGCCCGGGTGATGTCGTCGATCGCCTCGGACTGGGTCTCCAGCTCGGAGGTCACCGCCGCCAACCGAGCCTCGACCTCGGTCGTGTGGAGATCGCGCCATTCGAGAAAGGCAGCCCATTCTGCACCCAGGTCCTTGCGAAGGACCTCGGGTGGTTCCAGCGCGGTGACCGCCATCCGCTGTTTGTCGAGTGCGGTCCAGAATGTCGTAGCCCGGTCGGCGAGCTGCGAGACCCGCTTCGCCGCGGCGTCAACTGCGCTCCGCTCCTCGGAGACCGCCCGGGACGCAGCATCGCGCCGCCCCACGGCCTCCGCGATCTCCCTCTGCTTCCTTTCGAGATCGGCCCGGCTGTGCTCTCCAAGACGGGTGGCAACTTCGACACGTTCAGCCTCGAGCGTGGACAGCTGAGACCGATACTCCCCGAGCTGGGTTTCGAGCTTGAGCCGAGTGGCAGTGGAGGCGTCCGCGGCCCGGGTGGCGGCTTCGACCTGCTCGACGGCATCCTCGAGCGAGCCCGACTCCCCGTCGTCGGCGAGGTGGTCGGACTCGAGAATCCGGCGGCACACCGGACACGGCTCGCCCGGCTTCGAAACGGATCGAAGGACGTGGGCGGCGCGGTCGTTTCTGAGCCGCTCCAGTCGCTCTCGAGCATGCACTGCCTCGACTGCGAGCTTCTCCGCCTCCTCGGCCGCGTTCGCAGCGGCGCCCTGGAGCTCGGCGATCTTCTTGGTTCCCGCTGCGACCCGTGCGTCGAGCTTCTCCGACTGCTCGACGAAACCGATCAGTCGCGCGATCTCCCCCGGGTCTCCAGCCGCATTCGCAGCCGCCGTCGCCTGGTCGAGTGCCTCGGATGCTTTCTCGAGCCGTTCGACCGCCGCATCGCGCTCGGCGACCGCGCGTGCCATCGAGGCATCGAGCTCACCGAGCCCATCGGGTGGGCCGATGCTGCGAAGCGCATCGGCCAGCTGCGCGAGTCTTCCGCGCTCTTGCATCGTCTCGTCCCGGCGAGCGCGAGCGGAATCGAGCTGCTCGCGCCGTGCGGCCGACCATTCGATGACGGCTTCGAGCTTCTGGTTCGTTGCCTCCAACTCAGCGACCGCCTCAGGGGTGACGGCATCGAGTTTTGCGAGAGAGTCGCGGAGCGACTCGGCACGAACCTCGGAGGCCTGCGCACGCTGCACGGCCAGATCCCGGACACGTGCATACCGACCGAGATCGAGCAGCTCTCTGAGCAGCGCTTGACGGTCGGACGAGCCGCCGAGCAGGAAGGACGCGAACTTCCCCTGTGGCAAGACGACGGACTTCGTGAAGTGCTCGTAGGACAGCCCGAGCAGCTCTTCGACCGCGATCGTCAGCTCCGATGCTCCCACGACCTCTTCGGGACCGCCCTCCAACCGGGCCTCGTTGGTGGTCGCTCCGGTCTTGGTGCGCTGCACGACCCGGGTGGCCGAGTACCGGACTTCGCCCACCGAGAAATCGAAGCGGATTCGGGCCCGCTGTGCGCCGAGACTGATGACCGGCTCGACTCGCCCTTTCCGCAGACGCGGGATCGATCCGTAGAGAGCGAAGGTGATCGCATCGATGATCGAGGACTTGCCGGATCCGGTCGGTCCGACCAGGACGAAGAGGTCGGCCCCTGCGAAGTCGATCTCGACGCGATCTCGAAACGCCGTGAACCCTTCGAGCTCCAGGCGCTCAGGTCGCATGGGCCTGGTCCAACAGCTCACGGAAGAGGCCGACGACCGCCGGATCGTCGACGTTTCTCGAGGCGAGGTACTCGGCGAACACCTCCTCCTCGGGCCGTTCGAGCCTCCCCTGCGACTCATGAGTGTCTTCACTGCGCTGGGAGGCTGCGATCACGACGTCCACGATCCTCTCCGAGAGATCCCTGATCTCTGTCGCCAAACCAGCTCTGGTCGGTTCCTCGACGTACACCTTCAAGAGATCTGCGTCGGTCTGGTCGATTCCCGCTTCGATCTGTGCAACCGTCCCCCGCACGACTCCGAGTCGTCGACCTGCGACGAGTGGGATCGCGGAGACCTTGGCCGGCAGCCCGGGCTCGGCATCGATCAGCAGCACTCCCTTGCGGTCCTCGACCTCACCGAAATCCAACTGGAGCGGCGAGCCCGCATACCAGGTCGGGGCCGCATGCGGCATTCTCTGCTGGCGATGCAGGTGGCCGAGCGCCACGTAGGAGAGGGTGGACGGGAAGGCAGATGGCGGCACTGCGTATCCGAAGATGTGGGCCTGCCGCTCCGAGCCGGTTTCGGCTGCGCCATGCACCATGATGTGGCCGAGGACGACGTTGACGGTGGAAGGGCTCATCGACTCGCACAACGCTCCGATCACCCGGTGCATCCGTCCGGCGTACTGGAGACCGTGATCGTCCGGATCGAGGTTCATGAGGTCATCCGCCTTCACGATCCCCCGCTGCGAAGTCCACGGAACCAAGGCCACACGGCAATCGACACCGGGAACATCCACGACTCCCCCCTCGTCGGGTCGCTTCAGGCCGGATCCGATCGTGATCCGGCCCAGACCGAGCAGGGGTTCGAGCGCGGCGAACCGCCGAGCGTTGTCGTGGTTGCCTGCCACTGCAACCACCGGAGCCACCTCGGCGAGATCGAGGAGCGTACGAAAGACGATGGACTCCGACTCCGGTGAGGGCGCCCCGGTGTCGAACAGATCGCCTGCCACCAGTACGAGATCGACGGCGTTGTCGGTCGCGATGCCGATGATCTCCCCGAGGACGGCTCGATGCTCGTCGGCCCGGCTTCGACCGCGTATCGACCGACCGACGTGCCAATCGGAGGTGTGCAGGATCTTCACGCTGGGAGGGTACCGACGACGACGGACAGAATCGGAGCGCTCGTATGCTGGTCGAGCCATGCGCATCACCTTCCCTGCAGCCAACGTACGGATCGGCGCCGTCCGTATTCACGAGGCCGGCCGCATCATCGAGCTCGATTCGGCAGGCGACCCTCCCGGCGGAGACGAACGGGCTGATCACGTCTACCTGTCGGCAGAAACGATGGAGGAAGCCCATCGCAGCCTGACGATCGTCGTTCCCATCAAGAACGAACGGAGGAGCACGTTGCGGGGAGTGCTCGCCGGGATTCCCGGCGGATGTCGCGTCGTGGTCGTGTCCGCGTCGGAGTTGCAGCCGATCGATCGATTTCAACTCGAACGCGAGGTCATCGACGAATTCGTCATGAGCACCAAACGCGACGTCCTCCACATCCATCAGCGCGACGCGGTCGTGGCCGCCGCCGTCGAAGCGGCGATGCCCGAACTGCTGGAAGCGACGGGCCTCGTGAGGTGGGGCAAGGGAGAAGCGATGTTGATCGGAGCGATGATCGCCCGGGGCTTGGAGAGTCGTGCCGTGGGCTACATCGACGCCGACAACTACGTACCCGGGGCCGTCAACGAATACGTGAGGATCTTCTCGGCGACCATCGCGTCTTCTCCCTCGGAGCACACGATGGGTCGAATCTCGTGGCAGTCCAAGCCGAAGGTCCAGGATGGCGACCTCGTCTTCAACCGGTGGGGACGCAGCACCACCGTGTCGAATCGGGTCCTCAACGAATTGCTGTCGCACTACTTGGGCGAGGGCACCAGGATCGTCACCACCGGGAATGCCGGCGAGCAGGTCATGTCGATGTCGCTCGCCGGCAAGACCAGGTTCACCGGTTCGTTCGGCGCCGAGACAGGACAGTTCATCGATCTCCTCGAGCAGTACGGCGGCATCATCGACCCGCTGGGCGAAGTGCCCGAACGCATCGACGTCGTCCAGACGGAGACGATCAACCCCCATTTCCACGAGGACAAAGGAGAGGAGCACGTCGCCAGGATGCGCGATCAGTCGGTTGCGACGATCACCTCCTCGCCGATCTGTCCACCTCACGTTTCGGCTGCCTTCCCGACCGAGATCTCCCCTCCCGAGCGCTATCCGGCCTTCGAACGACGCCCGGACGTCGACATGGAGCGCATCGAGAAGGCCGGCATCACCGCCATCGCATGATCTTCCACCTCGCGACACGAGAAGAGTGGGAGGCTCCCGGGCCCTATCGACCGATCTCGCTGACCGAGGACGGCTTCATCCATTGCTCGACGGCAGCCCAACTGATCGACGTCGCCAACGATCGCTATGCGGGGCGCGCCGACCTCCTTCTCCTCACGATCGACCCCGATCAGCTCAGTGCTCCGGTCGTCTACGAGGACTGCTACGAGACCGGCAGACGTTTTCCCCACGTGTATGGGGTCATCGACGAGGCGGCGGTGATCGGCGTCGACGTCATTCAGCCCGACACCGAGGGCCGATTCACCTGGGAGTCACTGCTGAGAATCGACGCCGCCCTCGACGCCGGCGAACGACTCGAGGGCGAGCGGTAGGCTCCGAGGTCGTATGTCGATTCCCCGCCGATCTGTTGGTCGGATCCTCTTCGGACTCTCCGTATCGCTCACGATGGCTGCTTGCACGTCTGCGTCGACCACGACGACGGCCTCTGAGGAAACATCGACCACCGCCGCAGCAGCCACATCCACGAGTGCAGAAGCAGCCCCGACGACGACACTCCTGGAACCCCAGCTCGCGGTCGGCTTCACCGCAGAGGGGCACCCCCAATTGGGCGATGCCGACGCTCCCGTGACGCTCGTCGAGTTCAGCGACTACCTCTGCCCGTTCTGTGGCAGGCACTTCTCCGAGACGACGCCGAGGCTCGTCGAGGACTACGTCGAGACGGGAGCGGTCAATCTCGTGTTCCGGGACTTCCCGATCGAGAGTCTCCATCCCAACGCCCCCGCCGGGCATGCCGCAGGGCGCTGTGTTGCCGAACAGGATGCGGGGTTGTTCTGGGAATACCACGACGAGCTCTTCACCAACCAGGATGCCTGGGAGTCCGTCGCCGAACCCGGTTCGTATCTCGAGTCTGTGGCCGGCGAGCTGGGAGCAGACCTCGACGCCTACCGAACCTGCATCGACTCCGGGCGCACCGCCGAGGCAGTCGAGCGCAGTGTCGCCGAGGTGCGCTCACTCGGCTTCAGCGCCACTCCCAGTTTCCAGATCGTCGACAACCGAACCGGTGAGACCTACCCGATCGTCGGGGCACAGCCGATCGAGGTCTTCACGTCGACGCTCGACGCCGTGATCGCCGGCCGGCCACCGCCGACCACCGCGCCGCCACCTCCACCCCAGCTTCCGTTCTGGCTGAGCGAGGAGGGACTCGCTCCGAACCCCGACCGACCCGGCTACACGCTCGGGGGCGACCCGTACAAAGGCGACCCCGATGCCGTGCTGGTGGTGGTCGAGGTGTCGGACTTCCAGTGCCCGTTCTGTCAACGGCACACGCTGGAGACACAACCGACGCTCGACGAGGCATACGTCGCCGGCGGACGGATTCTCTGGGTGTTCAAGCACCTTCCGCTGCCGATGCATCCTCAGGCCGTCGACGCCGCTGTCGCCTCCGAATGCGCCGGCGACCAGGAGTCGTTCTGGCCGATGCACGACCTGTTGTTCGACTCGGTGGACCGATGGGCCATCGACACGCCGGAGTCGGCCCTCACCGAACTCGCCACGGAACTGGGGCTCGATGTCGAGGCCTTCACGGCCTGCCTCGACAGCAGATCGGCACTCGAACGGGTGCTGGCGGACTCCGACGATCTGTCCGGGGTCATCGGCAGTACTCCCACCTTCATCATCGTGCGCGAAGGCCGCGCCTCGGTGATCGAGGGGGCGCAGCCTCTCGAGGACTTCGTGACGTTCTTCGATCAGGTGCTCGGTGAAGAGTGACCGTCCGGGAGCCGAGCCGCCTCGTATGCGGCTCTTCTCGCCTCAGAGTGTGAGACCCTCGAACGGGTCGTCCGGTTGGTCGTAGGCCTTCGGGTTGGCACCCGCCTCGGACCGGCGAGTGGCCCAAGCTGGGAACGGAAACTCGACCACGATCGGGACCGGCAGCTGTGGCTGACTGATCATCATCGTCCCGGGCTTGATGATGGTGGAACGCTGCCGGTGGGCCGATGGCAGGAAGCCGTACTCGTCCCGCGAAGCCTCGGCGGTGTCCAGCCTCCCCACCACCCGTATCGACGAGTTCGAGATGATGCGCCGTTCGATCTCCGACGCGGTCTGCTGGGCTCCGATGAGGATGACTCCGAGGCTCCGCCCCCGCTCGGCCACATCGAGCAGAATCTCCTTGATCGGTGATGATCCGTCCCGCGGGGCGTACTTGTTGAGTTCGTCGAGAACCAGAAACAGCATCTCGTCGGTCTGACCGGCGCGCTCTTTGTCTTCGAACGCCCTGCGGATGGTGACACCGACGACGAAACGCTTGGCGCGATCGTTGAGGTTGTGCAGGTCCACCACGGTCACCTGGTCATCGAGGCGGATCCGATGTTTGTCGGCATTGGGCACGTCGCCACGGACCAGCCGATCGACATGGCGAACCGACCCCTGGAGTCGGCGAACGAACGCATTGATGCTTCCAGTCCCCATTGCGGGCCCCGCCCACACGTGCCGATCGTCTTCGCTCTGCACCTTGTCGGAGATCAGATCGACCAGCTCGCGGAACGTGCGAACCGTCTGGCCCTCGATCACGATTGCGCCTTCGGCCGTCGCCGTTGCGTATCGGAGCTGTGCCATCACATTGTGGATGACCATCGTGTACTGGGCTCGGTCGTCCTCGGCGTCGGCGAACAGAAACGCCAGCAGATCCTCGTGACAGAACTCGCCAAGCGTCCAGAAGAAGCTCGTGACACCACCGGCCCGGGCGTTGACGTCGGGCTCGGCCCGGGGACCGGGACGGGGAGGGGCGAAGAAGCCCACGGACTGGAAGGGCTGGGCAGGAAGCCCGACCTGGGCGTAGCGGAGCCGCTGGTCCTCCTCGAGGGCGGTGTTCGGGTGATCGAGAAAGAGCAGGTCCTCGCCCTTGACGTTGAAGATGAGCGCCTTGGTGTTGATCGACCGAGCCTCCAGAGCGCCGGACGTGAAGATCGAATGCAGGAGGAAGGTGGCGTACGAGGTCTTCGTCGCCACGCCGGAGATCCCGGAGATGTTGACGTGGGCACCGCGTCGTCCGTCGAGGAACTCGAGGTTGATGTACATCGGCTCACCATCACGTGACAGGCCGATCGGCAGCCGCTGCGGCATCTGATCGAAGAAGAGCGCACGATCACGCTCCTCGCCGTGGGCACGACGGACCAGCTGTCCCGGTCGCGGCGGGACGAAGATCTCCGGCTCGAATCTGGTGGCCGTGACACGGGCCGCTTCGGAGACCTCGGCCGGCAGCAGACCGTCTTCGATGAGGAACACGTCGGAGTCGAACCGCGCTCCTTCGTGGCGAGCTCGAACCTGCCCGACCGTGCCGTACACCTGCACGACCTCGCCGCCTGGGAGATGCCGTTCGAGTGCGATCACGTCATCGAGCTGGATGTAGGCGTCGGGCCCGACGCCCACCCAGAAATCGAGCGGCGTGGCGTCCTCGGTCCCGATCACCCGCCCGATCGGGTCGCTGCCGGTTGTGGTCTTCTCATCGGCCATCGAGAAAACCCTACCGCTGGGGGCGGACACAATCGTGCCGTGCGATGATCACCGCATGGACTTCGAACCCCGCTCCTGGCATCCACCGACGGACCTCGGACTGACCGGGGCGTTCGCCGAGAACGAGCGGCTCACCGGTGCAGCGCTCTGGAACACCGGTGGCGTCGGACCCGAGGACGTCGCCCTCGACGACGAGCGGCGCCCGATCACGGGCCTCGAGGACGGGCGGATCATCCGCTTCCCGGCATCAGGCGGGCAACCGGAGCCGATCGGTGAGACGGGTGGTCGGCCGCTCGGCATCGAATCGATCCCAGGTGGCGGCCTGATCATCTCCGACGCCAACCGGGGCCTGCTTCACATGGATCCGGACGGGTCGATCGAGGTGCTGGCCGACCATTTCCGTGCGAACGAGTTCAAGATCACCAACAACGCTTCGGTCGCGGCCGACGGCACCATCTACTTCTCGGTGTCGAGCCATCGCTGGCCGCTGTCGGACTTCACGTCGGACGTCTTGGAGCGGTCGGCCACGGGCCGCCTGTACCGGCGTGATCCGAACGGGGAGCTCACCGTGCTCTTGGAGGGGCTCGTCTTCGCAAACGGTGTCGCCTTGTCCCGGGACGAGGACTTCGTGCTCGTCGCCGAGACCGGCAGCTACCGGATCCACCGGGTGTGGCTGACCGGGGAGAAGGCAGGCAAGACCGACATCTTCGCCGAGAACCTGCCCGGATTCCCCGACAACCTCTCCCGCAGTCACGATGTCTTCTGGTGTGCCATCATCCGGCTCCGCGACAAGGCGCTCGACCTGACGCTTCCCCGCCCGTGGGCCCGCAAGGTGCTCAATGCGCTGCCTCAGCAACTGCAACCAAAGCCCGGCCGGCATGGCATGGTCGTCGGATTCGACCATTCGGGGCGAGTGGTCACCACCCTTCAGGACCCGACTGGGCGGGTGGCCACCACCACCAGCGTCCGGGCCGACGGCTACCGCCTGTATGTCGGTTCGCTCACCGAGCCGCACCTGGCGGTCGCGCAACTCCCGACCTCCTTCGACTTCTGATGATCGGACGTCTCGATGCCACCGCACTCGACTGCGACGACCCCGAATCCCTCGCCGCCTTCTACCAGTCGATCCTCGGCGGCGAGATCTACTCGATCCCGGACGGGCGTTGGGTCGAGGTCCAGACGCCGCACGGGACGGTGGCGTGCCAGCGAATCGAGCGTCATCGGCCGCCCACCTGGCCGGAGGGCGACGTCCCGACCCAGGCACACATCGACATCGCCGTCGACGACCTCGATTCCGCTGAAGGTGCCGTCGTCGCTCTCGGGGCTCGCAAGGCCGACACCCAGCCGAGCCCGAAGGATTTCCGGGTGTTCTTCGATCCGGCGGGCCACCCCTTCTGCCTCGTGAACGACTGGCGGGAGTGACGGCGACACACGCGGCCAGCCCTCATGGAGCATCGGCCGCCCAAGCGATACCCAGCCTCGAACCGGGCCGGCGGACCTACGACGCGATCAAACCGGCTGCCACCACGGCCAGGACGACGCCGAGCCATTGGCGGGCGGAGACCAGCTCACCGAAGAGGCGGGCGAGGATCACCGTCACTGCCGCGTACAACGATGCCAGGACCGAGACCACGCTGAGCAGCCCGGTCTGGACGGCGGCGAGAAACAGCATGTTGGCGAGCATGTCACCAGAGCCCGCGACGATGATGCCGGCGGTGAGCCGGCGATCGATCTGAAGCCCGGCCTGCGAGTGAAGGACGGCAGCCGCCATCTTGGCGACGGAGGTGAACCTGGCGGGCACGAGCGGCCACAGACCCGCCTCATCCGGCGTCTGGCCGAGGAAGATGAAGAAGACGCCGAACCCGATGCCGGCGGCGATGGCGAGACCGATGCCGGTCCGCCCGGATCCGGCCCCGGCTCCCGACACGAGCCAGATCGCCGGGACGGCCATCGCGATCCCCGTAAGCGCCAGGCTCCCCGGACGCTCGCCGAGCACCAGCCCGACCAACACCGGTAGCCCGGCACCTACGAGCGACGAGACCGGAGCAACCACCGCCATGCGCCCGGTGGCGAGCCCTCGATAGAGCGACATCAACCCCACCGCTCCCCCGACACCGGCAGTGGCTCCCCACAGCGCCGAACTCAGATCGAGCACGCCTCCGATGAGCACCGAACCTATGAGCACACGACGAGCCCGATCGCCTGGGACCAGAACACGACGACCTGGACCGGGGCACGCCTGGTGACGACGCCGCGACGTAGTCAGAGACACCCCAGACGAGCGACGACCCCAGGGCCAACAGATTGGACACCGCTCCGACGTTGCCGAGGTCTCACGCCCGAACGGCGAGCCTGACAGCTCCGATGCCGGCAGCTTTCCGAAGCAGACGCAGTCCGGTACAGACGCCGGCGCTAACGCTCAGCCACGACCTCGAGGATCTCGCTCGTGGTCAGGACGTACATCTCGCCGGCCCGGTCGGTACCGAAGCCGACGACCTGGCCCGGGACGCCGACGTCCGCAGTCCAATCGGTCACGGTGTGCGGCTCGACGACCGACACGCTCCGGAGCCAGCCTCCGCAGAAGTCGCTGAAGAAGTACTCGCCGACGACCTCGGGGATCGAACTCCCCCGGTACGTCACGCCGCCGGTGATCGAGCAGGTGCCGGCGTCGCCGTGTGCGACGTCGAGGACGGGCTGGGTGACCCCGGTCGTATCACAGGACGACGTCTGGAAACAAGAGAACCCTTCGGTGATGGGCCAGCCGAAGTTCCTGAACTCGTCGTCGAGCGGGACGATCGAGACCTCTTCGAGCGCATTCTGTCCCACATCGGCAATAGCCAGCGTCGTGGTCACGGGATCGAACCAGATCCGGTACGGATTCCTGAGACCGCCTGCCCACAGCCCGGCGTCACCGGACGTCGGGTCGATCCGCACGATCCCCCCCAGAAACGTGCCGAAGTCCTGTCCCTGACCGAACTGGTCGTTGGCGCCGCCACCGTCGCCCAGCCCGAGGTAGAGCGACCCGTTCGCAAACACAAGCCCTCCTCCGTTGTGGTTGCCAGCCGGCTGTTCGACTGTGAACAGGATGCGTTCACTGTCGGGGTCGAAGACCGCACCCGCACGGTCGAAGCGGGACACCGTGGTGTCGCCGCCGGCGTCGGAGTAGTGAAGAAAGAGGGCGCCGTCCAGTTCGGCAGGACCGACCAGACCAGAGAGCAGGCCGCGCTCGCCGTCGGTTCGGGTCTTCGCCGAGATGTCGAGGATCTCGTCGCCGGTGGCCAGATCGGCGACCACGCCCGCTCGGGTCAGCACGAGGTCGCGATCGCCACCGGTGTCGGGAATCACAGCGATCGGAAACCTCGCGGTCGCAACCTGCTGGTAGGCGAGTCCCGTCAGTGGCTTGAGCGTGGTCGTGGTGGCCGGTGGCACGGTCGTGGTCGTCGCGGCGTCTGCCGCCGTCTCGACGGCAGTCGTCGGAACGACCGTCGTGTCGACGGTGCTGGCGGGCTGGACCGTTCCCTCGGACACGGGCTCTGAACAAGCAGCGACCACGAGGGCCACGGCGAAGATGGACGCGATGCGCTTCATCGGAGAGACGCTATGGCGTCCCGACGGCTATCAGGAACGCTGAGGATCCGAGCCTTTGGCGGGCGACATCTCTCGAAGCCACCTGCCACAACCGCCTCTCGATCCCCGGCAGGCAACGTCGATGGTGGACGCCGCTCTGGGCTCGAGAACGGCTGGGTGAACCCGCACGTGCACGTCATGAGCGCCGACGACAGTGGACGTCGGACGCCTGCACGCTTCACCACGTCTGTCGTCGCTGCTGTCTCTGGCCGGGACGGTTACGGCTCGAACCGAGTGAGAGCTGAAGTCGTTGCCGACTGATCGTTCGTCCATCCGACCAGAGGAGGCGGTCGCAGAGCACGCCGAGGGGACAGCGGTTCCAAACCGCCGCCGACGCCCCTTGATCGAAATCCCGGTTCCGCGCTGCTCCCCGACGGCATTCAGACGTAGCATCCGGCACCGTGACGACTGCGATCAAGAACGACAGGCGAACCATCTTCGGGTGGGCGATGTACGACTGGGCCAACTCCGCCTACTCGACCGTGATCGCAGGTGCGATCCTCCCCGCCTATTTCGCCGGAGAAGTGGTTGGAGACGCAGGCTGGAACGGCAGGTCCGGGCAGGTGCTGTGGGCCCTCGGGATCGGACTCAGCACACTCGTGCTGTTCATCGCCATGCCGGTGTTCGGAGCGATCGCCGACTACTCGGCCGCCAAACGCCAGTTCATGCAGGTCTTCGCCTACGGCGGAGCGATCTTCACGACGCTGCTGTTCTTCGCCACGACCGGCAGCGTGGTGTACACCTTGGCGGTGTTCTTCCTCGCCCAGCTCGGTTTCGTCGGCGCCAACGTCTTCTACGACGGGTTCCTCAAGGACATCACAACCGAAGACACCATCGACAAGGTGAGCTCCAAGGGCTACGCCCTCGGCTACTTCGGGGGCGGGTTGTGGCTCGCGATCGTCTTCGGGGCGATCCTGGCCTCCGACAACGATCTCACCGTGATCCGGGCGGGCATCGCCGCCACCGGAGTCTGGTGGGCCGGGTTCTCGTGGTTTGCGTTCACCCGGCTCCGCGACAGCGGCGAGGCCGAGACCCTGCCGTCAGTCGTGAACGTCTCTGCCACGATGGTGCGAGGAGTCAGGCTCCTCGTGGGGCTGCTGGTCGTCGGACTCGTCGTGCTGGGATGGGCGCTCGTCGCCGACATCACCGAAGCCCAGTTCAACCTGCTCCTCGGCGGGATCATGATCGGGATCGTCGTGGCGGTCATCCGGGTCGTCAACGCCACACAGGACCGGGGCACGACCCAGGTCACCGGCCGATTCGCCAAGATCGCCGCCGTCGGGTTCAGCCGAACCTTCTCGACCGCTGCCCGACTCCGTCAGTTCCCCCAACTCCTGCTCTTCGTCCTGGCGTTCATGCTCTACAACGACGGGGTTCAGACCACGATCAACATCTCGGCAGTGTTCGGGACCGACACGCTCGGGCTCACGTCCACCGACATCGCCCTCACGTTCCTCGTGGTCCAATTCGTGGCGTTCGGCGGCGCCTACTTCTTCGGCTGGCTCGCCTCCCGAATCGACATTCGCAGGGCGATCCTCATCAACCTGAGCGTCTGGGTGCTGGTCGCCATCGGCGCCTTCATGCTCCCCGAAGGCAACGCATTGGCTTTCCAGGGACTCGGTGTGGTGATCGGAGTCATCCTGGGCGGGATCCAGGCGCTCAGTCGCAGCCTGTACGGGTCGATGATCCCAGAGGAGGCGTCTGCCGAGTTCTACGGCTTCTATTCGGTCTTCGCCAAATTCTCTGCGATCTGGGGACCGATCATCTTCGCGATGGTGGCCGGGCTCACGGGCTCCGGGCGCTCGGCGATCCTGTCGATCATCTTCTTCTTCGGTCTCGGCATGTTCCTGTTCAGTCGCGTCGACATCGACGAGGCGCGGCGCTCGAAAGATCGCTGGGACGTGCACGGGATCGAGATCGCCACCGAGTGACCGGTACATTGAGGGTATGACCGACCCGATCCTGCCACCCGACGACAACGAGACCGAGGACGTGCCGGCGCCTTCGACCGCGACCAAGGACACCGGGCCGGCGCCGACCACCGCCGTCGACGCCGGCATCCCCTGGGGGCTCGTCTTCTTCCTGGCCCTCTCGGTGCTCATGGCCGTGTTCGCGGTCCAGAACACCCAGGACGTCGAACTCGAGTTCCTCGGGTGGTCCGGCGAGTTTCCGCTCATCATGATCATCGTGGGAGTCTTCGTCACTGCCGTCGTCCTCGATGAGATACTCGGAGCGATTCTTCGGCGCAGACGCCGGACCCGCCGACTCGAAAAGCAGGAACTCGAGCGCTACCGCAACCAGAAGTGACCCAGCGCCTCGTCGTCATCGGCGGTGACGCCGCCGGCATGTCCGCGGCGTCACAGGCTCGCAGACGTCGCGGCCCGGACGACCTCGAGATCATCGCCTTCGAGCGTTCGAGCTGGGTGTCGTACAGCGCCTGCGGCGAGCCGTACTACGTCGCCGGCTACGTCGACCGGCTCGAATCGCTGGTGGCCAGGACCCCTCAACAGTTCAGGGCGATGGACATCGACGTGCGGACCCGGCACGAGGTCACGGACATCGATCTGACGAGCCGAACCGTCACGGTCAAGGACATCGAGGCAGACAACAGCTTCTCCACCGGGTTCGACGAGTTGCTGATCGCAACCGGGGCGAAGCCGATCCGCCCCCCTCTCTCCGGCCAAGACCTCGAAGGCGTACACGAGCTGCGCACGCTCGACGACGCCGCCCGCCTGCGACACATCGCCGACGGCTCGACGGGATCCGTCGTCGTCGTCGGTGGCGGCTACATCGGCCTCGAGGCGGCCGAAGCCTTCCACGCGCAGGGATGGGACGTCACGGTCGTGACCTCCGGGCACCTCGTGCTCGATCGGACCCTGCACTCGGATCTCGGTCAGAAGGTGATCGACGCAATGCGGCGCATCGGCATCGAGGTGGTGCTCAACACCCGGGTCGAGTGCATCAACGGCCGCACCAGAGTCGAGAGTGTGGGATGCTCCGACGTCACCTACCCGGCCGACCTCGTCGTACTCGGGCTCGGCTCGGCACCAGAGGTCGAGCTGGCAGCGGGAGCCGGAGTCCCGCTCGGAGACACCGGCGCCATCGCCGTCGACGAGCGCCAGCGGACGCGGTCCGAAGGGGTCTGGGCCGCCGGGGACTGCGCCGAGGCGCTGCACCGTGTCACCGGAAGGCAGGTCAACATCCATCTCGGCACGATCGCCAACAAGGCCGGCCGGGTGGCGGGGATCAACATCGGCGGCGAAGACGCCGTGTTTCCCGGGGTGCTCGGTACCGCCATCACGAAGGTGCTGGACGTCGAGATCGCCGCGACCGGCCTTCGGCTGGCCGATGCCAAGGCCGAGGGCTTCGATGCCGTGGAAGGAAGGGCCACCGGGACGACCACCGCCGGCTACTACCCGACTGCCTCGGAGATCACGATCTCGACCGTCGCCGAGAGAGAGACCGGACGGATCCTGGGAGCTCAGATCGTTGGCGGACCGGGAGCAGCCAAGCGCATCGACGTCTTCGCAACCGCGATCTGGTCCGACATGACCGTGCAGGACCTCGCCTGGGTCGACCTCGCCTACGCGCCGCCGTTCAGCGGCGTGTGGGACCTCATCCACATCTCGGCGAGGAACGCCGCACGCCTGGCGCAAGGATGATGCCGAAGGCCGCCGCCCTGCTGGCGCTGATGGTGCTGTCTGCCTGTGTCGAGGTCACCACCGAGGTCGATCTGCCGGTCCGCCCTCCACCGGAGGGGCCGGCATCCGGCGCCGCCATCGAGGAGCTCGACCTGGACCTGGTGGACGTCGAGATCGTCAGGGTGCTCGACGGCGACTCCGTGCTGGTGATCATCGACGGCATCGAGACCGACGTGCGACTCCAGGGAATCAACGCGCCGGAACGAGACGAGTGTCTCGGCGACGAGTCGCGCCGACGCCTCGAGCAGCTCCTGCACGGTGGCCCCGTGCAGATCGCAGGGACGGAGTTCGACCAGTTCGATCGACTGCTCGGAATCGTCACTGCAGGGGGCGTGGCGACCAACGTCACCCTCGTCGCCGAAGGTCTGGCGATCCCACTGGCGGCGGAGTCACCGATCGATCAACTGGTGCTCGCGGCCGAGGAACGGGCCAGGGCGCTCGCAACCGGGATCTGGGATCCGCTGTCGTGTGGTTCGGGCCCGATACCCGACGTCGCGATCATCTCGGTGGACCCGAATCCGCCCGGACGCGACGAGGATGCTCTCGACGATGAGCGGGTCGTGATCCGCAATCGCTCCGATTCGCCGGTCGACCTGACCGGGTGGACACTGCGCGATGAGTCGACGGTGAACCGATTCGCCTTCCCGAACGGCACCGTGCTCGAGAGCGGCAGCGACCTGGAGATCGTCGTCGGGTGCGAGCCCGCAGCTGGGCGTGTGACCTGGTGCAACGACCGCCCGGTCTGGAACAACGGTGGGGACACCGCACTGCTGGTCGACGACGACGGACGCTTCGTGGATCTTTACCGCTATCGAGACGGGCAGTGAAGTTTTCCTATACGCTCGGTGCCACAGAAAGGAGCCATACATGGGATTGATGGACACGATCAAGGGAATCTTCGGCAAGGCCAAAGAAGAGGCCACCGAGCTGAGTGAGAAGGCTGCGCCACTCGTCGACAAGGCACAGGCCACCGCCAAGGAGACGATGAAGAAGGTCAAGGAGGAGACGGCCGAGCTCTCCGAGAAGGCCGCTCCGTACGTCGACAAGGCAAAAGAGGGCGCCAAAGGCGCCTGGGAAAAGGTCGAAGACCGCGTCGACGAGGTCCGGGGAGAGGCCAAAGAGAAGGCCGAAGCCGCCAAAGAGACCGTGACCGAGGCTGCCGGAGATGCCAAGGCAGCCGCCGGTGGCGTCGTCGAAGAGGTCAAGGAAGCCGCGTCGGACACCGCCGAGGAGGCGACCGAGGCGGTCGAGGAGACGGTCGAAGACGTAAAGGAGACCGGTTCGGAGTCCTGAACGACGACCGGTTCGAATGTCGAGCGGTCCGCCCTCTGGGGCGGGCCGCTCTGAGTTGCGGGTATCGTCTGCTGCACGCCGAGCGAAGGTCAGAACGAACATGGCACGCGTTTCCCAACGACTCGCCTCGATCGCAGAATCCGCCACGATGGCGATCTCCAACCGCGCGAAAGTCATGCGAACCGAGGGCCGCGATGTCATCTCGTACGGTGCAGGCGAGCCCGACTTCCCGACGCCGCCACACATCGTCGAAGCAGCGGTAGCAGCCGCCAAGGACCCGAAGAACCACAAGTACTCGGCGAACGCCGGACTCCCAGAACTGCGTGAAGCGCTCGTCGACGTCACCAGCCGCGACTCCGGAATCACCGTCGACCCCAGCCGCATCCTGGTGACCAACGGCGGCAAGCAGGCCGTGTTCCAATCGTTCGCCGCACTGCTGGATCCGGGCGACGAGGCGATCGTGCCCGCCCCCTACTGGGTCACCTATCCCGAGGCGATCAAACTGGCCGGCGGCGTGCCGGTCGCGGTTCCCACGGATGGGTCGAGCGGGTTCAAGGCCACGATCGAGCAGCTGGACGCCGCCGTCACCGAGCGGACAAAGCTCCTGGTGTTCACGTCCCCGTCCAATCCGACCGGCGCCGTCTACTCGCCCGAGGAGACCGTGGCGATCGGTCAATGGGCCGGCGAGCGCGGGCTGTGGGTCGTGACCGACGAGATCTATCAGCACCTGGTGTACGGCGACGCCACCTTCACGTCGATCGCAGGCGTGCCAGCCCTCGAAGACCGCTGGGTGATCGTCAATGGCGTCGCAAAGACGTTCGCAATGACCGGATGGCGGGTCGGCTGGATGATCGGCCCGAACGATGTCATCAAAGCCGCGGCGAATCACCAGTCACACCTCACGTCCAACGTCGCCAACGTGAGCCAGCGGGCTGCGCTCGCAGCCGTGACTGGACCGCTCGACGAGGCGTGGAAGATGCGCGAAGCGTTCGATCGCCGTCGCCAGACGATGGTGGAGATGCTGAACGACATCGACGGTGTCGACTGCGTCGAGCCGCACGGGGCGTTCTACTGCTTCCCCGATTTCCGCGGCGCCATGGAGCGCACGGGTCATGGTTCGACCCTCGACCTGGCTGCCGATGTGCTCGAGAAGGCAGAGGTGGCGATGGTGCCGGGCGAAGCCTTCGGCGCTCCCGGCTATGCCCGGCTGTCCTATGCCCTGTCCGACGAGGACCTCGTGCGGGGATTGGAACGACTCGCCGCATACCTGTCGTAGGTCACAGGCCGCTCGCGCCTGGTCCGGGTCGACCAGCCACAACGGCCCGAGCCGCGGGCGACCGACCGGTCGCCCCTACCCGACCCCCAGCCATCCGACACCGCAGGACGCAAGAGCTGACAAAGCGATCCTGAACGAGACCAAAACGACAGGATGCAAATGCCAGAACGGACCGCCTCCATCCGGTAGGGGCGATGTTCACATCGCCCGCAACGCAGCACACCGCACCCGACGAGCCTCCGCAGCCGCGCGACACACCTCTTGAATCCGTCAGACGGGGTCGTCACATTCGACCCGTGCGTGAACCTCTCCCTGCACGAAAATCGGCACGACTCGGCAACCGGCAACTACGTCTCGGGTGTCTACCTCGTCACGATCGTCACGCACCGACGCCGTATGAGCCTCGGACGCATCGCTTCGGGGATCGCCCGGCACAGCGCGCTCGGCGGCCTGGTCGATCAGGAGATCCGAATGCTCCCCGACCGACGAGATCGCATCGGGGTCGAGGAATCGGTCGTGATGCCCAATCACGTCCACATGGTGGTCTGGCTCGCACATGAGCGGAATGCCGACGACATCGTCGACGGGATTCTCGAAGACGACAGCCTCGGATCGATCATCGGCGGGTTCAAGGCCGGGGTCACGCGCACGGCTCACAGACGCCGCCGAGCCGACCGGTCTGGCAACGCGGATCCACGAGTCGATCCTGCGCACCGAGCAATCGATCAACGACGCCTGCCGCTACGTCGAGCGCAACCCCGAGCTGTGGCGCTGGGACCCGATGCGTGCCGGATGAATCGAAGCGAGCGGACCCTGACACCGCGACGAACGACGCTCACATCGCCTACTGCACGCCAATCCCGACTGCAGGCGGACAATCCGTTGGGGCGATGTTCACATCGCCCGCGGCGCACCACGCCAAACCCGACGAGCCCCCACAGCGCGCCATCCATCGGCCCGAACCGAACCCTGGCGACCACATGGTCACACCCACACCAAAACATGGCCGACCGTCGCACCAGACGAACACGCCACGCAGGCGGACAATCCGTAGGGGCGATGTTCACATCGCCCGCGGCGCACCACGCCAAACCCGACGAGCCCCCACCGGCGCGACGCCTACCCGAGCAGCTCGGCCAGATCGGCCGACAGCGCATCGGCGTCGACCGTGTGCGAGTACAGCACTCGAACATGACCATCGGGGCCGATCGCGATGATCGTCCCGGTGTGATCGACCGTGTACCCCAACTCTTCGGCGTCGTCGTGGACCTCGGAGTGGATCCCGTACAGCATCGCCGTCGACATCAGCGTCTCCTCGGGCCCGTACACGCCGACGAACGAGTCGTCGAAGCTCGCGAGATAGCGGTTCAGCGCCTCCGGCGTGTCGCGCTCGGGGTCGACGGTCACCAGCAGCCCGTGGACCCGATCCGAATCGCCACCCAGTGCCTCCCGCGCCCGCGCGATCGTCGCCATGGACGTCGGGCAGATGTCTGGACAGTGTGTGTATCCGAAGTACATCAGAACCACGTCGCCCTCGAAGACCGACAGATCGGCCGGATCGCCGTTCGAGAACATCAGCCCGTCGAGGGCCGGGGCGGGACGGGGCGACTGGAGCACAGTCCCTGCGTACGTGTGCGGTCGGAACAACAGGATCCCCAGTCCGACGCCAACGATGGCGACCGCGGCGATCATGATCCATTCGGCGCGCCCGAGCCGGGGCCCGCCGGGGCGAACCGGGTCTTCGTTGCGTTCGATCGTCGTGGTCATCTTCGGGTCCTTTCGGTCACGGGTAGCACAGGAACACATGGGCGGCCTCGTATGCGAACGAGGCGACACCGTGGGAGTTGCGGATCTCCTCCTCGAGCACGCCGATGTGCCGGATGATCCGGTCGGCGTCGCTTGCAAGGGTGGCGTACTGGTACTCGCCTCGGATGACGCCCCATCCGTCGACGAGCACGAAGGTCTGATCGAACTCGAACCCGCCGTCGGCGAGTTCGTCGACGTACACCCTGAATCCGGATCCGACCACGGTCGGCACGTGTTCGGGAGCGAGCGCTGCCCACCGCCACAGGTCGCCGTCGGCACCCGATCGAGCGGCGAGCGCGTCGAGACGCTCGAGGTCAGAGTTGGCATCGAACGACACGCTGACGATCCGGAGGTCCACGGCCGACAGGTCGACCTCGTCGGGCACTCGGGCTGCGATCTCGGCCAACGTCCGGGTGGTGTCGGCGCACGCCTCACCGCAATCGCCGTACGTGAAGGTGTAGAGCGTGACCGCACCCCTTGCATCTTCGCTGGTGAAGGTCTCGCCGGTCTGGTCGAGCATCGTGAATCCAGGTGCGAGCCTGATTCTCGGCAGCACCTGGATCGGCTCGAACACCGCGAAGGCGAGGACCGACACCAGCACCACGGCCAAACCGGCGAGCGCCCGCTTCACCCAGCGGGGCATGTTCACGTCGATAGACTCCGCTCCCGGATGGTCCGCCACCTCACCCTCGCCCTCTGCCTCGGGCTGCTCGCCTCCTGCACCGTTCCCGGATCCCAGGTCGATGTCGGCGACGGGCTCGCCGGTACCTACGTCGTCAACGGCGTCGATCCCCTGGGCATCGAATACTCCGGCACGGCGGTGATCGGGGAGACCGAGTCCCCCGACGAGTTCATCGTCTCGTGGATCATCACGGGGTCCATCCAGAGCGGAACCGGCGTCCGGACGGGTGA
>CBDTXZ010000008.1:0-35872 GCA_965364515.1 uncultured bacterium | reverse complement strand
CAGCCGGATCAGTGGGCCCGGCTCGCCGAGATCCTCGTTGCGGCCGACCCCGCCACAATCGGCATCCATCGCTCGGAGGTGTTTCCCCTCGCAGACGGTCTCTCCGCATCCCAAGCCGAGGCGATGTCCGCGGCGCTCCCGCCAGACATGCGCAGCCGCCTGGTCTCCGCGGAGGAGGCCGCGGTCGGCTGGCTCGAGACCCGGCTCGACGAAGAGGTCGAGATCCTCACCGAAGCCTGTGCGGTTGCACACGGATTCCTCCGACGTGCACTGTCACCCGAGGTGATCACCGCCGGCCAGACCTCGACGACCGACGTGGAGTGGTGGCTCCGGGAAGTGGTTCACGCCGCCGGGCACGGTGCGTGGTTTCATCCCACGGTCAGCATCCAGCGGGCCGGGGGATCCGCAAGGGACTCGTTTGCGGCGAAGCCTCGTGACAGGGTCATCCGGTCGGGTGATCTCGTTCACATCGACTTCGGCATCGAATACCACGGGTTCTGTACCGATCAGCAGCAGCACGCCTACGTGCTCTCGCCGGGAGAGACAGCGGCGCCTGACGGGCTCGTCTCGGGATTGCACACGGCGAACCGCCTCCAGGATCTCCTCATGGGGGCGTTCGAGGTCGGCCGGACGGGCAACGAGGTGCTCGCAACGACCCTGGCGGCCGCTACGGACGAGGGGATCGATGGCCTGATCTACACCCACCCGATCGGCGTCCACGGGCACGCCGCCGGTCCGACCATCGGGCTCTGGGACCGACAGGACGGCGTGCCCGGGCAGGGTGATCATCCGCTTCGACCGGACACCGCCTACTCGATCGAGTTGCAGGCCCGTTCGGCCGTACCCGAGTGGGACGACCAGATCGTCCAGTTCATGCTGGAGGAGGAGGGGTTCTTCGACGGTACCGCCTGCAGATTCCTGGACGGGCGTCAAACCGAGCTCTGGCTGGTGTGATCGTCCGGCCCACGACTCGCAGGCCCGGGCGATCCCTGCGATCGATCAACCGTCGAGGAGTAGCGTTCGGAGAGACGAAGAAGGAGACATCGATGATTCTGGAACCGGCAGTGACGCTCGAGATGACGCTCGACGAGGCGCTCCCGAAGGTGAAGGAAGCGCTCGCCGAGCAGGGGTTCGGCACGTTGACCGAGATCGACGTTCAGGCGACCCTCGACGCCAAGATCGGCAAGGAGATCGAGCCGTACACGATCATCGGGGCGTGCAATCCGCATCTCGCGGGCCGAGCCCTCGACGTACAGCGCCGAATCGGGGCGCTGCTGCCCTGCAATGTCGTCGTACGGTCGGTCGGTTCCGGTGTCGTCGTGGAGGCGATGGACCCGGCGCTCATGTCCCAGGTGACAGGAGAGGACTCGATCGCACCGATCGCCGAAGAGGCCGAGTCGCTGCTCCGGTCCGCGTTGGAGAAGCTCCAGGCCGGTTGACGCGGCGCTCCTTCCGGTAGGGTCCCTGGAGCGACGATGGAGGGCCGAATGGGTGTCGAGTACCAGTCCGGGTTCGGAAACGAGTTCGCCTCGGAGGCCGAGCCCGGGGCGCTCCCCGTGGGGCAGAACAATCCGCAACAGCCCCCGCTCGGCCTCTACACCGAACAGCTCTCAGGAACCGCGTTCACCGTTCCCAATCAGCGCAACCGTCGCACCTGGTTCTACCGCATCAGGCCGTCGGTCCGTCACGCCTGGCGCTTCACGGAGGTCGACCGGCATTTCATCCGGAGCGCACCAAACCGCGAGTCGAACCCCCCGATCGGCCAGCTGCGGTGGGACCCTCCGCCGTTTCCCGAGGAGGACACCACATTCCTCACCGGGCTTCGGACCGTCGCCACGAACGGTGACGCCCACACCCAGGTCGGGATGGCGGCGCACGTCTACATGGCGACCAGGTCGATGGGCGACACGTACTTCTACGACGCCGACGGCGAACTGCTGATCGTGCCTCAGGATGGACGTCTGGCGGTGGCGACCGAGTGCGGGCTGCTCGAGGTCGAGCCCGGTGAGATCGTCGTGATCCCACGAGGGATGGTCTTCCGGGTGGATCTGCCCGATGGCCCGGCACGGGGCTACGTCTGCGAGAACTACGGCACCTACCTCGAGCTCCCGGAGCGGGGGCCGATCGGCGCCAACGGGCTCGCCAACCCGCGGGACTTCCTGAGTCCGGTGGCGTCGTACGACGACGACGAGCGATCCGGCGAGATGTTCGTGAAGTTCGACGGCCGCCTCTTCTCGGTCGAGCTGGACTACTCGCCGCTCGACGTGGTCGGGTGGCACGGCAACCACGTCCCCTACAAATACGATCTGCGTCTGTTCAACGTCATCGGCTCCATCAGCTTCGATCATCCCGACCCGTCGATCTTCACGGTGTTGACGTCACCCAGCGCCGACCCCGGCATCGCCAATGTCGACTTCGTCGTGTTCGCCGACCGCTGGCTCGTCGGCGAGCACACGTTCCGGCCGCCGTACTACCACAAGAACATCATGTCCGAGTTCATGGGAATCCTCTACGGGGTGTACGACGCCAAGGAAGAGGGGTTTGCTCCGGGTGGTATGAGCCTCCACAACATGTACTTCCCGCACGGTCCCGACCACGACGCCTGGATCAAGGCGACGCAGTCGGATCTCCGACCTCAACGACTCTCCGACACGATGTCGTTCATGTTCGAGACGCGATACCCGCTGATCCCGACCGCCTACGCCGGGTCGATTCCCGCACTCCAGGACGACTACCCGTCGGTGTGGCATTCACTCGAGAAGCACTTCGATCCTCAAGCCCCGAGGATGTCGTCGTAGAGCGTCTCCGTTTCCGGGTGCGGGAGGATCCCGAGTTCGGCGCCGAGCACCGTGCGGCAGCGTTCGTAGGCTCTGGCTGCCGCCGCCCGGTCGCCTGCCGCCGCAGCGGCCGTCATCAGCTTTCGGTACGACGACTCGCGAAGTGGGTCCATCTCGATGAGTGATTCGGCGTACCGAGTCGCCGGACCCCACTCGGCGTTCCACACGCAGAACTCGATGGCCGCCTCGAGCCCCCGGATCCGAAGGGCAGCGAGCTCACGCCGGCGAGCCTCCACCCACGGGCCGTCCTCGCCTGCCAGGAAGGCCCGTCGGGTGATGGAGGTGGCCACACCGGACCACGCATAGACAGGGCCCATCTCGCCGGCCCGGATCGCCCCCTCGGCCTCGTGTACCGCCCCGTACGCCGCTTCGACGTCGATCCACGCGTCTGTCGGCACCTGGAGTTGGTAGCAGCCGATTGCGTGCTCGATCCCGACGTCGTTGCCCAGGCCCTTCCGCAGGTTGCTGACCACGGCCGACAACGTGGTCTCCCACGAACCGGGAGGATCGTGTGGCCAGAGCACTTCTGCCACCTCGCCGCGGGGCACCGGACCGGCGTGTCGCCACGCCAGCAGAGCAAACACCAGACGGCCTTGTCGGCCTGCCAGGTCGGCCGGTCGCACGACCCCTGACTCGGTTTCGATGGTCGGCTCCCCGGTGAGGTAGAGGCGAACCCCGCTCACGGCCAAGCCGTTCCCAAACGGCCGCCAATCGGCAACACGTAATGTCCGTTCACGGGACAGACGATAGGAGGTGCCCGATGGCCAAGAAGGTCGATTGCGAGTGCGGCGTCAGCCTCGTCGGCGAGACCGACGACGACATCTTCGGCAAGGTGAAGGAGCATGCCGGGGCGGTGCACGGCATGGAAGTCACCCGTGAACAGGCGCTCGCCATGGCGAAGCCGGCCTGACCACAGCTCGGTGCGGTCGGCGGACGGAGCAGCGTCCGCCGACCGCCCTGGTTCATCCCACCCCACCCCGGGCGACTCCCGCCGCGCTGATCAGGGGCCGCGGGCTCGTGACGATCCGAGGCTCAGGGCCGCTCGAGGAGGATCGCGATCCCTTGACCGACGCCGATGCACATCGTGGCGATGGCCCGGGATCCGTCGCGCCGATGCAATTCCAGAGCGGCTGTGCCCGTGATCCTCGCCCCGCTCATCCCGGTGGGATGTCCGAGTGCGATCGCTCCGCCGTTCGGGTTGACGTGCTCGGCATCGGTCGGGAGTCCGAAGGCACGCAGACAGGCGACCGCCTGTGACGCAAAAGCCTCGTTGAGTTCGACGACGTCGACGGCGCCGATCGCGACACCAGTTCGCTGCTGCAGGATCTCGACTGCCGGGATCGGGCCGATCCCCATGATCCGCGGGGGGACTCCGGCCACGGCCGAACCGGCGATGCGGGCGATCGGCCGCAGACCGTGGCGTTCGACCGCAGTCTCCGAAGCCACGAGCAGCGCCGCCGCCCCGTCGTTGATGCCCGAGGAATTCCCGGCGGTGACGGTGCCATCGGGATCGAAAGCCGGCCGGAGTCTCGCCAGGGAGTCGAGGGTCGACTCGGGCCGGGGATGCTCGTCGACGGAGATCTCGATCGGCTCCGATCGGTGTCGTGGGACCGCAACGGGCACGATCTCCTCGTCGAGCCTGCCGTTCATCATCGCCGTTGCCGCCTTCTCCTGACTGGCCAGCGCGAACCGATCCTGATCCGCTCGGCTCACGTCGTACTCCTCCGCCACGTTCTCTGCGGTCATGCCGAGCGAGTCGGTGTGACCCTCCGACGCCATTCTCGGATTGACGAGGCGCCATCCGAGGGTGGTGCTGACGATCTCCGCCTGCGTCGGATAGGCGCGCTCCGACTTCGGCACCACGAACGGAGCCCGGGACATCGACTCGACGCCGCCGGCCACGATCAGGTCCGCATCGCCGACCACGACGGCCCGGGCAGCATCGATCACCGCCTGCATCCCCGATCCACACAGCCGGTTCACGGTCGTTCCGGGCACCGTGTCGGGCAGACCGGCGAGCAACCCGGCCATCCGGGCGACGTTCCGATTGTCCTCTCCTGCCTGGTTCGTCGCACCGACCACCACGTCGTCGATCGCATCGGGTTCCACACCGGGGTTGCGTGACATGAGCGAGGCGATCGGTATGGCCGCGAGATCATCGGTCCGAACCGGTGCAAGTGCGCCCCCGTATCGCCCGATCGGGGTTCTGACGTAGTCGACGATGAAGGCGGAGCGAGCCATGGGCAAACCCTAGACCGCGGCCCCGGCGGCGGCCGCTGCGCTCATCGACGTGGCCGATGTGCCGACGTGAGCACCAGATGAGGGATCCTCGACGATGAGACGCGTACTCGTCGCGATCTTCGTGATGGCGACCCCGGCACGCCGAGTCCTCTCCGAGCTTCAGGACGGTTCGCTTGAACTCGAGCGGCCGGCGACCACGAACGCGTTCGTGCTCTCGCTGCGCAAGGCTCGCCGACGAGGGCATCTGGTGCCGACCGCAGACCAGAAGTCGCCGGTCGTGTCGGCAGCCCGCTGAACAGTCCGTTGCTCCCGGGTGGCAGTAGGTTCGGCGCATGCCTGATGAACAGAGTGAACGATTCGATGTGATCTTCATCGGCGGCGGATCGGCAACGGAGGCCTCCGCCCCGGCGTTGGCCCGGGCGGGACTGGACGTGCTGGTCCTGGAGCCGGAGGACGTCGGGGGCGAGTGCCCGTTCACCGCCTGCATCCCGTCCAAGGCGCTGCTCACGCCTGCGAAAGCGATGTATCTCGCCGATGAGGGTGCCGGCATCTCGCCCGTCGTTGTGGACGTGGCCGCCGTGCTCCGCCACCGCGACGTCGTGACCGCCGGAGGCTCCGACGCCGAACACGTCGCCGACCTCGAAGCAGCCGGTGTGCGATTGGCGCGGAGTCACGGCCGACTGGTCGGTGAGCGAACCGTCGAACTGATCGAAGAGGGGCGAACCGTCTCCGCGGAACGTGCGGTCGTCGTTGCGACCGGGGCCGCCCCGGTCATGCCCGGCCTCCCCGGAATCGACGGCCCGAGAGTGGGTCCGGCGGCGAAGCTGACCACCGTCCAATCGATTCCGGAACGGCTCGTGGTTCTGGGTGCTGGTGTGATCGGATGCGAGCTCGCTCAGGCGTTCGCGATCCTGGGTTCCTCGGTCACCGTCCTCGACATGGCAGACCGCCCGTTGCCCAATGAGGAGCCGGAGGCCTCGAACCGGATTCGTGAGGCGCTGGAGCGCCTCGGTATCGAGTTCCGGTTCTCCACGAGTGCCAGGGGATTCGTCGATCGTGGTGACATGGTGATGGTCGACGTCGACGGATCCGAGCCGATTCCGGCAGACCACGTCCTGGTCGCGGTCGGGAGGCGGTCACGGGTGTCCGGCATCGGCCTGGAATCGGTTGGCGTCGATCCCGCCGACCTCGAGACGGACGAGTGGCTGCGGGTCCGGGGCGCCGACGGCTGGCTGTACGCGATCGGTGACGTGAACGGACGGGCGCCCTACACCCACGGCGCGAACTACCACGGCTCGATCCTGACCGAGCATCTGCTTGGGAACGACAGTTCCGGAGGCGCAGTCGGCGATCGGCTCGCCACGCCGCGTGTCGTCTTCACGGTCCCGAACCTCGCCGCCGTGGGCATGACGGAGTCGGCAGCTCGCCAGGCAGGGATCGAGACCATCACGACTGAGTTCGACCTGGCCAACGTCGCTGCCCCGTACACGCACGGCCACGAGCATCCCGGTTGGGCCAAGCTGGTGTTCGACGCCGCCTCCGCCACGATGGTGGGAGCCACATTCGTGTCGGCGGACGCCGGCGAGATGGTCCACGCCGCCACCGTTGCGATCGTCGGCGAGGTTCCGATCGAACGGCTCCGTCACGCCATCGCACCGTTTCCCACCCACTCGGAGGTGTGGACCCCGCTGCTGTCCCAGCTCTCGTGAGGCAGCGCCCGGGTGTCGCGTGGACAGCGGTGCTGGCCGGATCACTGCTCGTTTCTGCGTGTGCGCCCGCCGAGGTCGCCGTCGATGTCGTTTCGGCAGACGCGAACCTCGTCGGTGCCTTTCGAACCGATGCCAGGCGCTCGGGCTCGTCCACGGGCGAGATCGGCGATCGACCCACGGTCGCCTACCGAATCGAGGGCGCCGAGCCGGTCATCGCCTCTCCCGTGATCGCAGGCGGAACTGCTTTCGTGCCGGACGGTGATGGCGACCTGGTGGCATTCGATGCGAGGTCGGGTCGGGTGCTGTGGAGATCGCCGATCGGCGACGCCGATTCCTCGGTGGTCGTCTCGAGCGACTCGGTCTTCTCCGTCTCTTCGAATGCCGTGGTGCGCCGCCACGATCGCGGGTCCGGCGGTGTGATCTGGGAGACCGCACTCGACGGTCCGACTCGTTCCAGTCCGCTGCTCACAGAGGGACGGCTGCTCGCGGTTGCGGGCGGCAAGCTCTGGGTCCTCGACCCGTCGAGCGGATCACAGGTCGACTCGGTCGATCTCGGAGGGAGGGTCGACTCGTCGCCTGCCTACTTCGACGGGACGCTCGTGGTCGGCACTGCCGCCGATCGGATTGCGTTCGTCGAACTCGATTCGGCGTTGGTGTCATTCGCGCCGCTCGCTTCGGCCCCGTCGTCACTCACCACCTACGCGGATGGGGTAGCCGCCACACCTGCCATCGTCGACGGGCTCGGCTTCGTTGGTTCCACCAGCGGTGTCTTCGTGGCGATCTCGCTTTCCGGTGAGATCGCGTGGGAGTCGGACCTCGGGTCGCCGATCTATGGCGCTGCGGCGATCGGCCCCTCCCTCGGATACGTGCCGACCGCCGCCGGGACGCTGGTCGCGTTCGACCGGTCATCCGGCCAAGAGGTCTGGACGGCGGATCTCGGTGACGCCTCGTACTCGTCCCCGGTGCTGGTCCGCGACGTCGTCCTCGTCAGCGCCGAGAACGGGATGCTGTTCGCGTTCGCCGCCGACACCGGCGAGGCTCTGTGGTCGATCGAGATCGGGGAGGCCGGGAACTACATGGCCTCGACCCCGGTCGTGAACGGCTCGACGGTGATCGTCGGCAGCAACGACGGCTCGATCGTCGGTGTGGAGACCGGCGGGTAGATTCAGCGGATGGACAGCCCCGGCCGCATCCCGTACCGAACGCTGCAGATCGACGATCCGGAGCGGGTCGGTGAGGCGATCCTCGCCGAGCACGAGGCGCGACGCAGTGTGCGGCATTTCTCGGCCTCCCCGGTTCCGAGACGGCTCGTGGAACTCGCCGTTGCGGCAGCTTCGACGGCTCCGTCCGGGGCCAACCGCCAACCGTGGACCTTCGTTCTCGTCGGCGACCCGATTCTCAAACGGCGGATCCGAGAGGCGGCCGAGGCCGAAGAGCGTGAGAACTACCTCGGCGGGCGGATGAACGAAGCGTGGCAGAAGGCGCTCGAACCGCTCGGTACCGACTGGCAGAAACCCTTTCTCGAGACCGTGCCCTGGCTCGTGGTCGTGTTCGAGCAGCGCTACGGGCTCGGGCCCGACGGAGAACGGATCCACAACTACTACGTGAAGGAGAGCGTCGGGATCGCAACCGGGATGTTCCTGGCTGCGCTCCATCGCATGGGCCTCGCCAGCCTCACCCACACCCCGTCACCGATGCGGTTCCTCGCCGAACTGCTGGGACGCCCGGAGAACGAGCGACCGTTCGTGCTGGTGCCCATCGGCTACCCGGCCGAGGACTGCGAGGTGCCCGATCTCGCACGCAAGCCGTTGGATCAGGTGCTCGTCGAGGCACGGTGGAACGCGTGACCTCCAGTCACTTCCCGTTCACCTTCGCCTCATAGGCCCCACCCATGGTCGACCGCCGAACATTGCTCGCCGAGGCCATCGGCACCGGGTTCCTCCTCGCAGTGATCGTCGGGAGCGGCTGGGCCGTCGAGCAGCTCGGCGCACCGGCTGCCACCCAGCTGTTCATCCACGGAGTGATCGTCGGCGCCGGACTGGCCGTGGCGATCGTGATGTTCCTCCCGTTCAGCGGCGCCCAGTTCAACCCGGCTGTGACAGTGGCACTGGTCGCCAGCGGCCGCCTCGACGTGCGTACCGCCGGCCAGATCGTCGTTGCCCAGATGTTGGGAGGTTCTGCCGGAATGGTCATCGCGAATCTGACGTTCGCGTCGCAGATCGTGTCGATCTCCTCGACTGCCCGCACAGGTGCTCGGTACCGGTCTGGCGATTGCTGCTGCGAGAGTATTCACAGAGAACAAGGAGAACGCCAATGTCTGAACCTCGACCTTCCATCCTCTTCCTGTGTGTCCACAACGCGGGACGGTCACAGATGGCTGCCGGCTGGGCTCGTGCGCTCGGCGGCGACCGTATCGACGTCCTCTCCGGGGGCTCGGAGCCGGCAGAACGTGTCAATCCCGCCGCGGTTGCTGCGATGGAGGAGGTCGGCATCGACATCTCGTCGTCGCAGCCGCACCGGTGGACTGACTCGGACCTCGATGTCGCCGACGTGATCATCACGATGGGGTGTGGCGACACCTGCCCGGTCTATCCAGGGAAGCGATATCTCGACTGGGAGTTGGACGATCCTGCCGGCAAGGGCGTCGACGAGGTCAGGCCGGTTCGTGACGACATCGAACGGCGGGTTCGCAGCCTGCTCGACGAGTTGGGAGTGCCGGCCGCCAACGGCTGATCATCGACCCCTGAGCTCGCGACGAAGGATCTTCCCGCTGGCAGACTTCGGGATGGCATCGATGAATTCGATGATGCGCACCTGCTTGTAGGTGGCGACCGAGTCAGCAACGAACGACTTGATGTCGTCCTCGCTCGCCTGCGCGCCGGGCTTCAGAACCACGAACGCCTTCGGGAGCTCCCCGGCCTCCTCGTCGGGGACGCCGATGACCGCCGCGTCGGCGACGGCCGGGTGAGTGAGCAACAACGCTTCGAGCTCGGCGGGTGGGACCTGGAATGCCTTGTATTTGATGAGCTCCTTGAGCCGGTCCACGATGTAGAAGTGCCCGTCGGAATCGACGTGGCCGATGTCGCCCGTGTGAAGCCAACCGCCCCCGTCGATGGTCTGAGCCGTGGCAGCGGGGTTGTTGAGGTATCCCTTCATCACCTGTGGGCCGCGGATCCAGAGCTCCCCGTCTTCGTCGATCCCGAGGTCGTTCCCGGTCTCCGGATCGACCACCCGGACCTCGGTATTCGGGATCGTGATCCCGATCGAGCCCGGCTTGAACCCGCCCATCGGGGTTGCGTGAGTCACCGGAGACAGCTCGGTCATCCCGTAGCCCTGGGAGACGTCGCAGCCGATCCGAGTCGACGCCTCCAGTGCGATCTCCCCCCCCAGCGGCGCAGCTCCGGAGAAGACGAGTCTGAGCGACGACAGGTCGAACCGGTCGATCATCGGGTGCTTCGCAAGGGCGAGCACGATCGGTGGGACGAGGTAGGCGATCGTGATCTCGTGGTCCTGGACCAGCGAGAGGAACTCCTCGAGGTCGAAGCGGGGCATGGTCACGACCGTGCCACCGCGGGCGATCACGGCGTTCATCAGAACCTGCATCCCGTAGATGTGGAAGAAGGGCAGCACTGCGATCACCCGCTCCTCGGCCGGCCGGATCTCCAGGATCGGCTCGGTCTGGACGATGTTGGCGACCAGGTTGAAGTGCGAGAGCATGACCCCCTTCGGAAGGCCGGTGGTGCCCGACGAGTATGGAAGAACCATCACATCCTCGTGCACGTCGACCTCGGCCTGCTTGGCGAGTGGTTCGGCCTGCATCAGGGTCGCGAATGGGATCGTGCCGTCGGGAGCATCGCCGATCACGTAGACACTTTCGACGTTCGTTCCCTCGATTGCCTCCCGAGCGGTGTCGACGAACATGGGAATCGTGACCAGGGCGCCCGCCCCGGAGTCGATCAGCTGGTGGTTCACCTCCGACGGGCCATAGCTCGGGTTGATCGTCGTGACGATCCCTCCGGCCGTCGCTGCACCGTGGAAGGCCACGAAGTACTCGGGCATGTTCGGCAGCATCACCGCCAGCGTCGAGCCGTTCCCGAATCCCTCAGCGGCGAGCCCGCCCGCGACGCGGGCCGTGGCGTCGGCCAGCTGTCGATAGGTGTAGGTCCGTCCCGAGGGACCATCGATCATCGCCGGATGGTCGGCCAGTTCTGGGACCATCCGGAGGACGAAGGGCGTGATGGCCACGTCCGGGATCTCGACTTCTGGCAGGGGGCTGGTGTGGATCACGGCTGCTCCGGTGTCGGTAACACGATCATATGGCGGGGTCGGCCCGGGTGCTCACCGATGTGGGAATAGAGTCGGCCAGGATCGGAGAGGACGAGGCGTGAAGCTGGCATTGACCGTCGGGTATTGGGGTGCGGGGCCACCGGAAGGGGCAGCCCAGCTGATCCAGCTGGCAGACCGACTCGGTTTCGATTCGGTCTGGACCGCCGAGGCGTACGGATCGGACGCGCTCACACCTCTCGCCTGGTGGGGGAGCGCCACGGAACGGATCAAGCTCGGGACCGGCATCATGCAGATGGCGGCTCGCACGCCCACGGCGACCGCAATGGCAGCGATGACCATGGATCACCTCTGCGGGGGCCGCTTCATCCTCGGGCTCGGCGCGTCCGGGCCTCAGGTCGTCGAGGGCTGGTATGGCCTCCCCTACGCAAGACCGCTCGAACGGAGTCGTGAATACATCGAGATCGTTCGTTCGGTGATCCGTCGGGATGGGCCGGTCGTCTACCAGGGTGATCACCATCGACTCCCACTGGACGGAGGCACCGGCCTGGGGAAGCCGCTCAAGTCGACCATCCACCCGGTGCGTGCCGATCTCCCGGTCTTTCTCGCAGCGGAAGGGCCGAAGAACGTGGCGCTCGCCGCCGAGCTGTGCGACGGCTGGTTGCCGTTCTGGTTCTCTCCGAAGTCGGACGCGTTCTATCGCGAGGCACTGGCAACCGGGTTCGAGCGGGCTGAACGAACCGCCGACGGGTTCGAGGTGGTGTGTCCGGTCCCGGTCGTCATCGACGACGACGTCGAGCGGGCGGCGGACCGGGTCAGACCCATGCTGGCTCTGTATGTCGGCGGCATGGGCGCCAGAGGGGCCAACTTCCACTTCGAGGTTCTCGCCCGGATGGGCTGGGAGTCGGTGTGTCGGACCGTCCAGGATCTCTATCTCGACGGCCGAAGGGAAGAGGCGTCTGCGGCGATTCCGCTCGAAATGGTCTCCGATGTGGCGCTCGTCGGCCCGAGGGCCCGGATCGTGGACGATCTGGAGCGATGGGAAGAGACGGTGGTCACCACGTTGGCGATCTCGGGCCCCCCGTCGCTGCTGGAGACGATGGCCGACATCGTGGCCTGATGCTCTCAGGAAGTCGTGAGGAGCTGGTCGACCGGTGCGTAGTCGTCGGTCAGCACGGAGGCGTCTCCGACGAACTCGTCGAGGTCTGCGCCTGTGAGCCCGGCGATCCCGAGGTCGAGCGCCGCCGCCTCGGCAACGATCTCGGGGGTCGGGATGGGACGCTTGGACGCGACCAGCGCGAAGTTTCCTCCGACATCGAACCTCTCCGGCACCGACACGACTGCGACATGTTCGAACACCTCCTGCGCGGTGGCGATCTGGGCTCGGAGGAAGCCGAGGTCGCCATGGTCGATCAGATTCATCACGTAGAAGCCGTCGTCGTCGAGGGAATCGGCGATCTCGGACAGGAACTCGGCCGTCGTCAGATGCCACGGTACGGCCAATCCACCGAAGGCGTCACCGATCGCAACATCGAAACCGCTTCCGGCCTCGCCAAGCGAGACACGAGCGTCCCCGACGATGGTTCGTTCGACCGGGGCCGGATCGAAACGCTCCTCGACGAACTCGACGAGCGCACCATCGAGCTCGAGCACCACGTTGCGGGTGCCCGGCCGTGTCGCATCCAGCCACGTCGGCAGTGAGTACCCCCCACCGCCGATGTGCACGACCTCGATCGGCCCGCTGGTCATCGCCTCGATCGCTGCGGCGAACATTCGGATCGAGGTGAAGCGGAGATTGCCCGGATCGGTCTTGTCGACATAGGCGTGTGTGACGGTGTCGAGGATCAGGAACGAGGCGTCCGGGTCGTCGGGATCGACCACCTCCGAGGCGCAGAAATAGGCGGTCTCGACGTCGCAAGGGGTCTGGACCGCCGCCGTCAGCAGGGAACCGGCAGCCAGTCCCACGAGTGCGATCGTCGTGAGCGTCTGCGATACCGGCCGGAACCGCAACCACAGGAACGCTCCTGCAACCGCCGTGGCCAGCGCCACCGTGAGCACGATGACGGACGTCCGCAACGTCGCCACGAGCACGAATCCACTCGTGAACGTGCCAAAAAGGGCTCCAGCCGTCCCCAGGGCGGAGATCCTGCCCACCGTGGCGCCGGTCCGATCGAGGTCGTCGAGCACGATCTTGACGATGATCGGGGGGATCGCCGACAGCACGGCCGTCGCGGGCAGGATCGCAATCGCCGTGAGGAGAACGAGTCCGGGGATGCCGTCGGCGCCCATCGACGGGCCGAGAACACGAGCAAGCGGAACGGTCGAGGCTGCGAGCGCTCCGCTCAGGATCATCACCGGACCGAGCAGAGTGATCGGAGACTCTGCGCGATCGGCGAGCCGCCCGCCCAGCCAGGTGCCAACTGCGATGCCGCCGAGCACGACCCCGATGATCGCTGTGAATGTCTCGAGCGTCACCCCCGCGTACGGCGCGAGAAGTCGGCCGGCGAGGATCTCGAGGATCAGCACGGCGGCCGAGGAGAAGAACACGAGCGCGCCGGCGAGCTTCGAGCGCATGGCGGCATTGTCGCCCGGCGTCACCCTTCTCGGAAATCCCTCGGCGGCGGAATGGGTCGACAGTCCCCTCAAAGGTGGAAACTCCGATGCGACGTGAGGTAGCGTGATCGCCGTGGCCGACCGCTTTTCCGGGAAGCTGACGCTCCCTGAGCAGGATGTCGTGGCGGTAGACCTCGAGATATCGCCCGACGCGTTGACGCTGCGCGCAGACAGCGTCCTGATCGGGACGTGGCCGATCAAGTACTGCCGCGTCTCCAAATTGGACGCGTCCAGCTATCGCATCAGCGTCGACGGCGAGATCGTCTCGTTCGAGCCCGAAGACGCCCGCCGGTTCGCCATCGTCGCCGCTCAACGGTTCAAGGCTTCGAGCCTCGCCGATCGGATCAACGTGGTGCGAGCGGTCGACGTGGTCGATGTCGAAGAGGACGCCGAGGAGCCCCCGCAGAGGAAGACGCCTCCGGTGGATCTCTCTGTTCTGCGTTCACCCCTGCTCGGAGTCGTCATCGCGGCCGTGGCGGTTGTGTTAGCGGCGTCGTGGATGATCCGAACCGTCTTTGCGGACGAACCGGTCACGACCACGCCGGTCACGCTCGAAGGCACGGCAACGAGTGCCGAAGCTCCCGCCGTCAGCGCATTCGACCTCGACCCTTCGCTGCTCGTGGTCGAGTGGAACAGGGTCGCGAGGGATTTCGGGTCGGATCTGTTGATCAGGGGAGCGCTGCCGCGGGGGTCGTTCGACACCCAGTTGGCCCCGCTCATCTCTCTTCAGGGGACGACCGATCAGGACGGTGACGTGCGGTCGCTCGTGGTCGTCGCCGATCCGTCCGGGGACGCAGACAGCGACCAGATGACGATCGTCACCTGGGGGATCGCTCTGACGGTGGCGGACCCGACGCTGACGGAGACGGACCGGAGGGAGATCCTCGCCGAGATGGGGCTGGACATCAGGTTCCCCGAACTCGGCGGCCTCGACGGCGAGACGACCCGCAACGGGATCCGATACACGATGAAGTATTTCCAGTCGTTCTCGTCGGTGCTGCTCACGATTTCGCCAGAGGTCTGAGCGCTCCCCGCTTGCAATTGCGAGCGGCCCTGAATAGGTTGGTGTCCACCGAAGCCCCCGAGTCGGGCTCCCTGGCGGCCGAACGGCCGCATCCCCAATCATGCGGAGGACACTCCCGTGCGCGCATTTGCGTCATATCTCACTGGAATCGGCATCCTGGCGTCGCTGATGTTCGTCGGCGGCGCATGGACGTCACCCGGCACCGGACTCCAATCGGTGGACGTCCATCCGGCCCACGCCTCGTTCGGCCTGGCGGAGGGCTACCCGGATGCGGCGGTGCCCACCACCACGTCCACCATCGCGCTTCCGCCCGGATGCTCGATCCCACTCGAGGGCGCCACCTGTGCCCCCACGGTGGTTGCGGGCGGGCTCGAGTTCCCGACGCCGTCGGAGGATTCGTCGGACAGACTTCCCGCTCGTGAAGTCCGGGCGCAGGCCCCCGCCACCACGGTCCCGGCATCCCCGCGGCGCGCGCTCGCCCCGCGCGACGTCGAGGTGTGGCGCCCGCTCGTCGAAGCCCATTTCGCCCCGACCGACGTCACCCGGGCGTTGCGAATCATCTTCTGTGAATCGTCCGGCGATCCGAACGCCAAGAACCCGAGGTCGTCTGCGAGCGGGCTGTTCCAGCATCTGGGCCGCTTCTGGCCCGAGCGGAGCGTCAAGGCCGGTGTGCCCGGTGCCGACATCTTCGACCCGTCCGCAAACGTGACGGTGGCAGCCTGGCTGGTCTACGAGGGCGGCGGCTGGTCGCACTGGAACCCGAGCCGCCACTGCTGGGGCTGAGTTCGGTCCGATCGACCCATTTCCGGATAACGATTCAAGAAGCCAAGCTGGTACACCGAGATATGGTGTCATGCATCCGCTGGAGAAACGGCAAGAGATGAACGGGACGTTCCCCGGCCGTATCGTGCTGGTAGAGGGTGACGAGGTCGACGTCGACCTCCAGATCGCCGCGGACAAAGTGCGACTGGCGACGTCGTTCGCAGAGATCGGCCTCTGGGACCGCAACACGATCCACTTCGAACGGAACAGCTCCGGCGGCTACGAGTTGTCCGTCGCCGACGATGTCGTCACGTTCTATCCGGCGGACGTCGCCGCCTTCTCCCAAGCCGTGGAGGGCGACCACGAGCCGGAGGTGCCGGACCGGCCGCTTCCGTCTCCCGAGCCTCCGGTCTCGCTCGTGCCGGCGATGGACGACGACGAGGTCGGGTTCGATGAGGAATCCCCGACGGAAGACGAGCAACCGCAGACGGACATCGAAGAGGATCCCGTCGCGAAGTTCGGGCCGTCGTCTCGTGAGAGGCTCGCAGCCGCCATGACCGGGTTCCGCAAGCGTCAGGAATCCGAGGAGAACGAGGGCGATCCGGATGTCTCCGCAGAGGAACGAACCTCCTCGCCGGGATTCGTCATCCCCGGCGACGCCGGTTACGAGTACCCCGGCGAAACCGATCACGCATCGATCCACTTCGACGAGGACCTGGAGAACTCGACCGTCGTAGACGACATCATCGCGACCCAGCGAAGCCTCAGGAGCGCTCGGACACTCGACTTCAACCCGGCACTTCTCAAGAAGATCGGTATCGGAGCGGTGGTTCTCGCCGTTCTCGTGAGTTTGGGCTTCGCCGTGCCCGTGGTTCTCGACTTCTTCTCGGGAGGCGACGAAGCGACTCAGACGACCGTTGTAGCCACCACCGTGCCCGTGACCGAGGTCACGCCCACGACCATCGAATCCACGACCGAGCCGACCGTTGCAGAGGAGCCGGCTGAGCCCGTCGACTCGTCGGTCTTCCAGTTGACGCCCGACGCCTTCGTCGAGCGATGGAACGACACGGCCAGTCGAGTCTCGCCGAGCCTCCGCCTCCGGTCATCGCTCCCGGCCGGGGATTTCGAGTTGGGGTTCACCCAGTACATCGCCATGATCGGCAGCTCGGGATCGACCCCATCGGGCCTCTCGGCGCTGACGCTCGAGATCGACCCGACCGGCCCGTCGTCGTCCGATCAACTCGGCATCCAGGCGCTCGGTCTGGCGATCGCAGTCGCCGACCCGACCCTCGAGCCGAGCGAGCGGGGAGCGGTGCTCGGGGCGATGGGGCTCAACGTTCGCGATCCGGACCTCGAGGGGCTGGACGGGAGCTTCAGCCGCAACGGTGTCGACTACCGACTCGTCTTCGACTCCGAGGACCTCATCCTTCGGCTCACGATCTCTGCCGCTTGATCATGCTCAGAGGTGGATGACGGTTCCACCGCCGGGCTCGATCCGGTGGGTCTTGCCCCGGACCGTGACATCCATCGGGGCGTCGGGAACGAGCGCGATGGATTCGTGCTCGAGCCGCACGGACAGGACGATCCCACGAACGGTGACCTTGAAACTCATCGACGTCCATTGCTCTGGCATCCGCGGATCGAACGAGATGCTCCCCCTGACGTCTCGCATGCCCGCAAAGCCGTAGACGAGGGCCATCCACACGCCGCCGGCCGATGCCATGTGGACACCGTCGGTGGTGTTGCCGGCGATGTCGCCGAGGTCCATGTACAGGGCATGGTGGAAATGCCGCATCGCCGCCGAGGCGTATCCGAGCTCCGCCGACATGATCGCCTGGATACATGCGCTGAGTGAAGAGTCGCCGGTCGTCAGGGGATCGTAGAAGTCGAAGTTCGCTCGTTTCAGCTCGTCGTTGAACTCTTCGCCCAGGAGGAAATCGGCGAGCACCACGTCCGCCTGCTTGAGGACCTGATAGCGGTAGATCGTGAGAGGATGGAAATGGAGCAGCAGTGGATACTTCGACTCGGGTGTCCCCTCGAAATCCCAGGCCTCCTTCTCGAGGAAGTCGTCGTCCTGCGGGGTGATGCCGAGGGCTCGGTCGTGAGGGATGTACATGGCGTCGGCGGCCAGCCGCCACGCGATCGGCTCGCCATGTTCGATCCCGACCTTCGTCTGGAGCTCCCGCCACCGATCCTCGTCTTCATCGGCGAGCTCGGACGCGACCTCGAACGCATACCGGAGGTTCATGCGCGCCATGGCATTCGTGTAGGCGTTGTCGTCGACCAGAGCTGTGTACTCGTCGGGTCCGGTCACCCCGTGGATGTGGAAGTGGTCCGACCGATAGAAACCCAGGTCCAGCCAGAATTTGGCAGTCTCGAAGGCGATCTCCGCCCCCATCGCCCAGAGGAACTCGCGGTCTCCCGTCACCTCGACGTACTTGCGGATGGCGTAGACGATGTCGGCGTCGATGTGGTACTGGGCCGTCCCTGCGAGGAAATACGCCGAAGCCTCTTCGCCGTTGATGGTTCGCCAGGGGAAGAGGATGCCGTCGCTGGACAGGGTTCTCGCCCTTCTCCTGGCGTGCTCGAGCATGCCGTGACGGTGGGCCAGGATGGTCCTGGCCACGGCAGGGTTCGTGTAGATGAGGAACGGCAGGATGTAGATCTCGGTGTCCCAGAAGTAGTGGCCGTCGTAGGCGTGGCCCGTGAGTCCCTTGGCCGGGATGCTGGCATCACGCAGGCACGCGGAGTTCGAGTGCAGCTGAAAGAGGGTCCACCGCACGGCCCGCTGTGTCTCGACGTCCGAGCCCTCGATGACGATGTCGTTTGCGGCCCAGAAAGCGGCCATCCGGCGTTCCTGGTCGGCGGCGAGGTGTTCGATGCCACGATCCTTCGCTGCGTCGAGGATCGCTCCGATCTCCAAGCGTTCATCGAGTCCGGGGGACTCGCCGTCGGCCGAAGCCACGATGAACTTGTCGACCGTGACACCGGTGAACGGGGTGAGCTCCCATGTGAATTCGAAGCCGAAATCCATCGCCGAGCGATGCAGAGTCGTCGTCGGCGCAGGCCCGGTGATCTGGTGATCCATACCCGAAAGCAATCCCATGCGGGAGTTGGAGGTGACCCAGGCCTGGACGAATCTGGTGCCGTCGAGGGTCGCAGCCCGCGGTTCCAGGACCCGTTGACTGAACTGCTTGGCGAGTCGCGGATCCGTCTCCGTCGACGTGTCGGTGGGCTCGTCGAGGCGGTTGCGGAGGCGCGACACGACGGTGACGTGCGCAGGCCGGTCGACGGCCAGAACCAGCCTGGAGGCGACGACATCGGGCATCTCGAGCGACACGAACCGGAGGAACCGCATCTCGACGGTCACTCCGGTGCGGGTCTTCCATGCGACGTCGCGTTCGAGGACACCACGCTCGATGTCCAGCCAGCGACGGCAGCGGACGATCTCCACCGAGGGCAGGTGGAATGGTTCCCCATCGACGGTGATCTCGACGAGCGTTCCGTCGGGGATCGTCACCATCGTCTGTCCGACCTCGGAGAGCCCGTATGCCTTCTCGGCATGGGTGATCGGCCACGTCTCGTGGAAGCCGTTGAGGTAGGTGCCGATGATGTGATGGGGGGCGCCCTCGTCGAGTGAACCCCGCACTCCGATGTGTCCGTTGGTGAGCGCAAAGATCGTCTCGGTGAGGTACAGGAAATCGGGAGCGAATTGATCCTCCAGCAGGATCCAGGGATCGTCGGGGTAGATCTCCTCAGGGAGCTGGAGGGGCGTTCGCTTCTTCATCGCAATCGAATGTAGTGAGCCCGACCGGCTCGATCGTCCAGGCCGCGGGCGTCCGTGCGTGCCGTATCCGAAGGCGGCATGGGTCGATACAGTGCAAGGACGATGCGACTCCTGGTAGTGGAAGACGAGCCCGATCTCGCCTCGGCGATCGTGCGGGGCCTCTCCCGCGGCGGCCATGCCGTTGATTCGGCGGCCACGATGCTGGAGGCCGAGCTCGCCGTCACGTCCGTGGAGTACGACCTCGTGATCCTCGACTGGAATCTTCCGGACGGACGCGGTCCCGATCTCTGCGCCCGGATGCGGACCGGGGAGATCGAGACGTTCGGCACGATCGAACCGAAGGTGTTGATGCTGACGGCGAGAGACTCCGTCGAGGATCGGGTCGCCGGGTTGGATGCCGGCGCCGACGACTATCTCGTGAAGCCGTTCGCCTTCGCCGAACTCGAAGCGAGGGTGCGAGCCTTGCTCAGGCGGGAGTCCGGCGGAAGCCCGGTTCTCGTCGCCGGCGAGCTCACCCTGGATCCAGCGGCGTTCGTCGCAACCCGCGACGAGGAGACGCTCGCTCTCACGGTCAAGGAGTTCGCCCTGTTGGAGTACTTCATGCGGAATCGCGGGCAGGTGCTCAGCCAGGAGCGCCTGCTCGAGCACGTCTGGGACGAGATGGCCGATCCCTTCACGAACACCGTCCGTGTCACCGTTTCGAACCTGCGAAAGAAGCTCGGTGAGCCCCAACTGATCGAGACCGTGCCGGGACGCGGCTATGTGCTGCGCTGATTTACCCCGGCATTATCGGCTCGCGAATATCGTTCGAACTCGATGAACCTCCCTCCGGTCACTCGCTCGCTCCGGTTCCGTCTGTCCGGGATGACGTCGGCGCTCGTCTTCAGCGTCGCCGGTCTTGCGCTGGCTGGCGTGTACTTCGTGACGCTCAGAGCGGTCCAATCGCTCACGGTCACGGAGAACGCGCTCGAGCCGATCCTGGTCGACGGCGAGCGAGTGGTCGTCCGCCTCACCCAGGTCGAGATGCGAACCATCGAGAGCTTCGTCAAGGAGGCCGTCCTCAACCAACTGGCACTCTGGATCCTCGTCATCATGCTCGGGCTCTTCGCTCTCTCGCTGATCGTCGGATGGGTCGTCGCCAGCCGGTCGCTCCGCCCGATCGACGAGATCACCTCCGTCGCACGCGAGATCGAGGCGACCGACCTCGATCGCCGGATCGGGCTGGAGGGGCCCGACGACGAGTTGACCCGGATGGCGAACACCTTCGACGCCATGCTCGACCGTCTCTCCGGGTCGTTTCGGTCCCAACAGCGATTCCTCGCACACACCTCTCACGATCTTCGCACCCCGCTGGCAGTGATCAGGTCGAACCTCGAGATCATCTCCAACGACCCCGAAGCGACCGTCGAGGACTGGCGGCAGACCGGCGCGATCGTGGAGCGCGCCGCCGATCGGATCTCGGTCATGGTGGACGACCTCCTCGCAGTCGCCCGCCGGGAGCTGACCGGATCAACCTTGACTCCGACCGATCCGAAGCAGGTCATCACCGAACTGGTCGACGATCTCGGCCCGTCGGCTCGGACGGGAGGAGTCGAGATCGAAGCCGACCTCCCGGTCGAACCGGTCAGTGTGACCGCCGACCCGAACCTGCTCGGGCGGGCCATCGGCAATCTGGTCGACAACGCCGTCCGAGAGAGCCCCGAGGGCTCGACCGTCTCTGTGACGCTGAGACGCGAAGGCGACTGGACGTACATCGGCGTCCTCGATGAGGGTCCGGGGATCGATGTCGACGTGGCGCTCAACGGAGACCATGGCAACGGAGGAATGGGACTCGGGATCGTTCGCCAGATCGTTGCGATGCACGCAGGTCGGTTCGCAGCGACCCAGCGACCCGGTGGAGGTGCGATCCTCTCGATCGCGCTGCCCGACGAGCCGGATCCGGCGGGTGCGCCCGTTGCCGCCGGCGATTTACCCGACCTTTACCGATGATGGGATATCCCTGTCTCAGGTTTGCATGAGCGCGAGAAGAGGTATGCACTGATGACCATGAACCAAACCAACCCACCAGACGGCCCTTCCCGCGCCGGACGCCTCGCCACACTCGTCACGGCCTTGGCCCTCTTCGTGTCAGGCATCGGGATCGGGTGGCTGTTCACAGAGCCCGCTCCCTCCGATACGGGCGACACTCCGAGTGAGGTGCAGGCCTCGTTCGTCGAGTCCACGACGACGACGCTGCCGCCGACCACCGCAGACGTTCAGACGGACCCGCTCATCGTCGACCCGGGCTCAGAGCCCATCGCCGACGTCGCGCAGGCGCTCCTCCCGTCGGTCGTCCAGATCGAGGTCGTGACCAACGGTGTCGAACGCGGCGTCGGCACCGGGGTGATCTACGACTCGTCCGGGCTCGTCATGACCGCCCAGCACGTGGTGCAGGGTCTGGACGAGGTCCGGGTGCGCCTGTCGGACGGGAACAAGGTGGTCGGCTCCGTGATCGGTGAGGACGCCAACAACGACATCGCCGTGATCTCCATCGATGGCGGCCCGTACGTCGCTTCGTCGCTCGCCCTCGACAGCAAGCCACGGCCGGGCTCTCTCGCCATCGCCCTCGGCAGCCCGTGGGGACTCGACTCCACGGTGACCTCGGGGATCGTCTCGGCGGTCGATCGCACCATCCTGAGCGGACAGGGAGTGCCCCGCTCGATGCTGCAGACGGATGCTTCGATCAACCCTGGCAACTCCGGCGGCCCGCTGGTCGATCGATTTGGGCGTGTGATCGGCATCAACGTGTCGATCTACTCCAGCTCTGGCGCAAACGACGGTGTCGGCTTCGCCGTCCCGATCGATCGGGCGTTCCGGGTTGCCGAAGCGCTCGTCTCGGGCGGCGAGTTCGTCTCCGGGTTCCTCGGAGTGAGGCTGGACGTCACCGCCGACCTGTCGGCCGGTGCCGTCGTCGCCGAAGTCACGCCTGACACCGCCGCCGAGGCGGCAGGTATCCAGGTGGGAGATACGGTGCTGTCGATCAACGGAGTGCTCGTCGCCGAGCCTGCCGATCTCGCGGCGCAGGTGCGAGCCTTCCAGGCGGGCGACGAGATCGAACTGGTCATCGACCGTGATGGTGCGGTTCGCACGCTGGATATCGAGCTGGGCGCTCGGCCGATCGAGGAGTGATCCCGTCGGCGCTGTGCGCCCGCGCCGAGAGCTGCAGATGCAGCAGGCGTGTCAGTTCAGCACGAGGCGGCGGAGTGTCCCGAGCGGGACCAACCCGTGGCCCAGGATCGAGTCGTGGAAGGACTTGATGTCGAAGCTGTCGCGTTGCTCGGCTTCGGCCCTGATGCGGTCGATTTCCAGTCGACCGATCATGTACGAGAGTGCCTGCCCGGGCATGCCGATGTACCTGTCGATCTCGCCCTCGGCGATGCCGCGGCTCAACGGAGAGTGAGCGAGGACGTAGTCGATCGCCTGGTCCCGTGACCAGCCGAGCGCATGCATCCCGGTGTCGGTGACCAGGCGGCAGGCTCTCATCGAATCCGCTGCGAGCATCCCGATCTTGGCGAGATCGGACGAGTACAGCCCCATCTCGTCGGCGAGCCGCTCGGTGTACAGGCCCCAGCCCTCCGAGTACACCGTGACCGGCAGATCGGTGTGCACCCCGCCGATGTCGTCGGATTCGACGACCAGCGCCAACTGCAGGTGGTGGCCCGGAATGGACTCGTGGAACGTGACCGCTTCGAGTTGGAACGTCTTCCATGCCGACGGGTCGGAGGTGTTGAAGAAGAACCGCCCTGGTTTTCCGACTTCGGGGAGAGGCTTGGAGTAGAACGCCAGAGGGCCCTGGGCGATCTCGGATGCGACACACTCCGATCTCGGCAATCTGCCGAACCAGTCGGAGGCGGCATTCGAGGCCCGTTCCAGCGCCCGTGTGGCGTCTGCCACGAGTTGTGCACCATCGGCGTAGGCGAGCGTCGGGTCGTCACGGAGCCGCGAGTAGATCTCGGAGACGTTCGACGTCCCGAGGACCGGACCGGCCAGCGACCGGTATTCCTCCTCGAGCCGGGCGATCTGATCGAGTCCGATCTGGTGGACCTCTTCGCCGGACAGCTCGAGCGACGTGTGCGACCAGATGAGGTCTCGATACAGGTCGGCCCCACCCTCGACGTGGCACAGCCCCGGATGGCCGTCCTCTGCGCCGTTGTCTGCCACTTCGGTCAACGCATCTCGGTAGCGGGCGAGTGCAGGATGGATGGCTTCCTCGACCACTCGGGTGACTCGATCGGCCCACTCTTGCTGTTGGTGGTCGGCCAGTCGAGTCGGTGGCGGCTGCGCCAGGAGGGGGTTCTGCCGGTCGGCTCGGGTCAGTTGGGCGTCGATGGCGCCGATGGTCATGGTCAGGTGGCGGGTGAGAGGGAGACGCCTGGCGGCGGCAGCCCGGCGTACTCCGTCTGCAGCCTCTGCGAGGAAGGCCGGCAGCCTGTCGAGTTTCATGAGATACCGGTCGCCGTGATCCATCGTGACCAGCGGGTAGCGAGGGAGAAAGGTCAAGATCGTCGGGACGAGCCCGATCGCCGGGTTCGGGAAGGTCCACCCGGTGCGCCATCGGAGCTGGTTCGCAGCCGAACGCGCCGTGAACGCGATCGTCTCCAACGTCGCCCGTCCGGATGGGTCGTCGGTCTCGAGGAGTTCCGCCCGATCGGCGAAGTCGCGGAGCTTCTCGATCCGACCGTCGATGGAGGCCGGAGAGACGTCCTCCCAGTGTTCGAGCTGGTCGACGTCGCCGTCCCAGATGTGTCGAAGGTGATCGGTCGACTGACGATAGGCGTGGTACGAGTTCGCCAGTTCGGTGACATCGGGCATCTGACCCGACGCTAGTGCGCCGGCGGCGCACGGGCTCTCGGCGTTCGCTAGCGTGACACGCATCCGGCGCAATGAGCCGGACACGGTCGGAGAGCGAAGTCCGGTGTGAACCCGGCGCTGTCCCGCAACTGTGGAGCCCTTCTGGGGCCGAGCCAGGTCGCCTCGCCGCCCGTGACGAATCACAACCTCGGATGAAGGTCTGTCTCGTTCCCGGCCCCAGGGCCCGGCGTTTCACCCCTTCATCCTCCGAACGTCGGAGGATGCATGAAGAATCGAACCCGCTCTCGAATCGGATGGATTGCGCCACTTCTGGCTCTTGCACTGGCGCTCTCGGCCTGTGGCGGTGAGTCGACGGCGGCGACGACCACCGTTCCGGCGGCCCCCACCACGACCGAGGCGACGACCGAAACGCCGACCACGGAAACGCCGACCACGGAAACGCCGACCACGGAGGCCCCGACCACCACCGTGGCGAACGAGGGGCCGTTCGCGACCGTCGAGGCAGCCAACGGAATCGTGGAGATCCCGTCCCGGCCGACCTCGATCGTCTCGTTGTCTCCCACTGCGACCGAGATGCTGTTCGCCATCGGAGCAGGAGAACAGGTGGTGGCGGTCGACGAGTTCTCCTACTACCCCGAAGAGGCGCCCGTGACCGATCTGTCGGGATTCACCCCGAACCTCGAGGCCATCGGCGCCTACGGCCCGGATCTGGTGGTCGTCAGCAACGACACGGACGGGATCGTCGGGGCTCTCACCGGCGTCGGTGTCCCCGTTCTGCTCCTCCCGGCGGCCGTGGAGTTCTCCGACGTCTCCGACCAGATGCGAACCCTGGGCGTCGCAACCGGGAATGTCGATGCCGCAGAAGTCGCCGCCCGCGATTTCGCCGCCGACATCCAGGCGGCGATCGACGACGCCGGCGACCTGGCCGAAGGGATGAACGTGTACCACGAGCTCGACCCGACGCTGTACTCGGTGACCTCCGACACCTTCGTCGGGAGGGTCTATGCGGCGTTCGGGCTCGTCAACATCGCCGATGCGGCCGATGTCGACGGGTTCGGCTACCCCCAGCTCTCCGCCGAGTACGTGATCGAGGCCGATCCGGATCTGGTGTTCGTGACGGACTGTTGTGGCGATACCCCGGAGACCGTGGCAGACCGCCCGGGATGGGACAACATCTCCGCCATCGAATCCGGAGCCGTCATCGTGGTGGGATCCGACATCTCGTCGCGGTGGGGGCCGCGCCTCGTCCAGTTCTTCCGGGCGATCTCGGACACGATCGTGGAGATGGAGGGGTGACCGCCGTCCCGAATCGGCTCGTCAGGCCGACCAGGCTGGGGTGGCCGTCGGTCACTGTCGCCGGCCTGCTCGTGATCGGCGCCGTCTTCGTCGGTGCCCTCATCGGGCCGGCCGAGATCGGTGTCGGTGAAGCGGTCGGAGAGGTGCTGTCGCGAATCCCCGGGCTCGGTGTCGAATCCCAGCTCACCGACATCCAACAGGACATCCTCTGGTCGTGGCGGTTCCCGCGAGTCGTGCTCGGCATGCTGGTGGGAGGCACGCTGGCGATCTCGGGTGCGGCGTATCAGGGGGTCTTCCGCAACCCCCTCGCCGACCCCTACCTGCTCGGAATCGCCGCAGGAGCCGCCCTCGGAGCGACCCTGGCGATCGTGTCCGGGCTCCCGGCGGCGCTGCTCGTCCCGTCGGCGTTCGTGGGCGGGGTCGGTGCGGTGGCGGCCACCTTTGCCCTCGGCCGGACGATGGGAGATCGATCGTCGACCACGCTCATCCTGGCCGGCGTGGCGATGGCCTCGTTTCTGACGGCACTCACCACCTTCGTGCAGCAGCGCAACTCCGAGACGTTGCGCGAGGTGTTCGCCTGGATCCTCGGCCGCCTGTCCACCTCGGGCTGGACCGAGGTGGGTCTGCTTCTGCCCTATGCCGCCGTATCGATCGCAGTGATGCTCAGCCATCGTCGGATCCTCGACATGCTGTCGGTCGGAGACGACGAGGCCGCGTCCCTCGGAGTCGACGTCAACCGGGTCAGGACGGTGGTGGTGCTCGCAGCCACCGCAGGCACTGCGGCGGCCGTCGCAGTGAGTGGGCTCATCGCCTTCGTGGGCATCATCGTGCCTCATGCCGTCCGGCTGTTCGTGGGGACCAGCTATCGCGTCGTATTGCCGCTCTCGCTGCTGAGCGGAGCAGCCTTCCTCGTGGCTGCAGATCTCGCCGCCCGTGGAATCATGGCGCCTGCGGAATTGCCGATCGGGGTCGTGACGTCGTTTCTGGGGGCGCCATTCTTCGTCCTCGTGCTTCGCACGTCGAGGAGGTCGCTGTGACCGGTTCCATCGAAGTCGCCGGGCTCACGGTCCGCAGGGGAGGGGCATCGGTCGTCCACGAGCTCGATCTCAGCGTCGGTCACGGGGAATGGGTGGGGCTGATCGGCCCCAATGGTGCGGGGAAGTCGTCGGTCCTCGAGGCGATCTCGGGCCTGCTCGAAACCACGGGGGTCATCGAGATCGGCGGAGACAGACTCACGGATCTCACGTCTGCCGAGCGGGCGAGGAGAGTCGCACTCGTCCCGCAGAATCCGATCATTCCGCCGGGAATGACGGTCATCGATTACGTGATGTTGGGGCGAACCCCGTATCTGGGCAGATTCGGGGCCGAGTCAGCCGACGACGTCCTCGCAGCGAACATCGCGATCGCCGACCTCGATCTTGCTCCCTTCGCCGGAAAGCCGGTCGAATCGCTGTCCGGCGGTGAGCGGCAGCGAGTCGTCATCGCGCGAGCCCTGGCGCAGGCGTGCCCGGTGCTTCTCCTCGACGAGCCGACCAGCGCCCTGGACGTCGGAGTCAGGATGGAGGTTCTCGATCACATCGACGCCATCAGGCAGAGCTGTGGGCTCACGGTCGTCTCCGCGGTCCACGACCTGACGCTCGCCGCCCAGTTCTGCGACCGGCTGGTGATGCTCGCTGGTGGGTCGATCGTTGCTCAGGGCAGCGCCGAAGGGGTGCTCACCGCCGACACCATTCGTCGTCACTACGGCGCCAGGGTCCGTGTCATCTCCGACGACGACGGCGTGATCGTCATCCCGATTCGATCCGGCGATTCCCGAGAAGCCGGCGGGTCTGGGAGGATGTCCCTTCATCTTTGACGCCGAGGGGAGAACCGATGTCCGAGCCCGAGCCACCAACGACCGCGCCCGACCCCGGGTCTGTGCGAGAGCCGTCTCTCGTGATCGTCAACACCGGTGACGGAAAGGGCAAGTCCACCGCCGCATTCGGCACCATGTTGCGAGCCATCGCCCGCGGATGGAAGGTGTCGGTGGTCCAGTTCCTCAAGTCGGGGGAGTGGAAGGTCGGTGAGGAGAAGATCGGCCGGGACCTCGGCGTCGACTGGTGGGCGCTCGGAGACGGATTCACCTGGGACAGCGAAGACATGAGCGAGTCCGAGGCGGTCGCCGACGAGGCCTGGCGCTTCGCAGCCGAGGTGATCGAGGGTGGCGAATACGATCTCGTCATTCTCGACGAGATCACCTACCCGATGAATTGGGAGTGGATCGATCCGGCTTCGGTCATCGAGACGATCCGCAATCGCCCGTCGCACGTCAACGTCATCATCACGGGACGGGACGCGCCACGCGACCTCGTGGAGATCGCAGACACGGTCACCGAGATGGTCAAGGTCAAGCATGCCTATGACCGGGGCGTGATGGCCCGTCGAGGGCTCGACTTCTGACGATGGCATCGGTCTTCACCACAGGCGGCCGTGAGAACCGGGATGCGCCCCCGCCGACGTCGTGGGGGACCCCCAGAAGGCCCGGCGCGTGATCGACGTTGCGGCTTCGCTGAGCGCTGCGCCCGAGCCGGATCAACTGGCTCAGACCGCCGTCGCCCATCGGGCGGCCAATGCGCTGCGACCACCGGGGACGATGCGCCGACTGGACGAGGTGGCCGCATGGCTCGCCGGCTGGCAGCGGACGGACCTTCCCGCGGTCGACCACCCTGCGCTCCTGCTGGCGGCGGCAGACCATGGCGTGGCCGCCACCTCCGTGAGCGACCTCCCGGCCCAGGTCACGGTGGCCGTTGTCGACGCGATCCGGGCCGGAGTGGCGACGTCGACGGTTCTTGCGGCCGGTCTCGGCGTATCGCTCCGACTCATCGACACCGGAGTCGGCCGACCGACAGCAGACATCGGCGTGGCCGACGCCATGCCCATGGACAGGTTCTGGTCGACATTCGAGGAGGGAAGGGAAGCCGTTGCGACCATGACGGTCGACCTCCTCCTGATCGGCGATCTGGGCGTCGCCAACACGGTCTCGGCGGCGGCGGTCAGCCTCGCCCTCTTTGGCGGATCCGTGTCCGACTGGGTCGGACGTCGGAGCGATGTCAGTGGCGAAGCTCTGGAACGAGAGTCGGCGGCTGTGTCGGCCGCAGCCGATCGAGTCCGCGACGATCATCCCCTGGAGGTGCTGCGACGGGCCGGAGGCACCGAGATGGTTGCGCTGGCCGGAGCGGTGTACGAGGCGAGGCTGCGGTCGATCCCGGTCCTCCTCGACGGCTTCGCAACGACGGCGGCGGTGGCGCCATTCGAAGTGCTCGTGCCCGGCGCCCTCGATCACACGATGGCGGCGCATCGCTCGGCCGAGACCGGCCATGGTCGGCTGCTCGACCGGCTTGGGAAGCCTCCGCTCCTCGATCTCGAGCTGGCCCTCGGCGAGGGGAGTGGAGCGCTCCTTGCGGTGCCGCTCGTTCGGGCAGCTGCAGTGGCCGTGACCGATGTGGCCACCTTCGACGAATGGGGTTTGCGTTGAGGAGCCGTCGTTGAGCGTGATCGTGTGGCTCGTCCGTCACGGCGAGACGGAGTGGAACGCGGCGGGCCGGTTTCAGGGGTGGACGGACGTTCCCCTCAACGCAACCGGCCGGTCGCAGGCGGAGGCGCTCGCGAAGGTCCTCGAGGGTGAGTCCTTCGACGGTGTGTGGAGTTCCGACCTCGAGAGAGCCGTCGAGACGGCCCGGATCGCACTCGCCGAGCCAACCGAGGATCGGAGGCTCCGAGAACTCGATTTCGGCGACATCGAAGGAGCCGCATGGGAACAGCTCGACCACGAGATCCGCGCTGCGCTCAAAGACTTCGATGCCTTCGAATCACCTGGTGGTGAATCTGCGGCCGGATTCATCGACCGGGTGTTCGGCTTCCTCGACGGTCTTCCGACCGGGCGTCACATCGTCTTCGCCCATGGTGGTGTCATTCGAGCGGTTGCCCGGGCGTGCGGCTCCGAAGGCTTCCCATCGCACACGGACATCGTGAAGGTCGACTGGACTCGACGCGTCAGTCTCGATCCAGGTATCTGACGACGAGATCCGCCGCTCGATCGCGCCCGCCTTCCTCCCTCATGGCGGCGCCCACCCGTCGGGACCGCGTCCTGAGCGCCTCGCGCCCGAACGAGCCGATCCGTTCCGACAGGGGTTCGGCGGCGAGCCGACTCCGCGGCAGCGGCCGGGCTCCGATCCCGACCTCGAACAGACGCCTCCCCCAGAACGGCTGGTCGGCGAAATAGGGCACGGCCATCGACGGAACGCCCGCTGCGGCCGCGGTGTGGGTGGTGCCGGCACCGCCGTGATGAACCACACCGTGGGTCTTCGGGAAGAGGAGGGCATGGTCGACATCGCCGACCACGTGGACCCGATCGCCCGAAGCACCGTCGAGCTCGGCCCATCCAGAACCGAGCACGAGCCGGACGTCGGCGAGTCGGGCCGCTTCCAGGGCCATCTGGGACAGTCGCTCCGACTCGGCGTCACGTATCGAGCCGAACCCCACATACACCGGAGGTGGCCCCGCCTCCAGGAAGGCCTCGGTGTCGGCAGGGAGCCGCCCCGAAGACGGGAGCGCCCAGTGACCGGTCACGACCGCACGATTCGGCCAGTCGGCCGGTGGTTCGAGCAGGTGCCGTGAGAAACCATGCAACACCGGCTCGTTCTTCGCCGCCAGCTCTCGGTACGGACCCGACAGGCCCTGGGGTGGCAGGCCGAGCTCGGTGGCGCGCCAGGTATCGACCGCCCTGCGAAGCGGCAGCCAGAAGAGCTGTTGGTTTGCGAAGTGGGTGAGCCTGTTGCCACTCGGGCCCAGATCGGGCAGCCGCGACGTGATGGCCGGGAAGGCGCCGGTCGGCAGGAGTGGCTGCAGGCTGAGCTGGATGGTGGGAGTGCGGTCGACCTGTGCGAGGTGCCACGTCGGAAAGGCCAGCGCCGAGTACAGGGTTGCGTCCGAGCGGGCGTGTATCGGCGTGACCGACTCGACCAACTGCCAGAACCATGGCTCGAGGATCGAGACGAACCGTCGTGCGAACTTGACGAGCCCCACGCCGGAGCGGAGCAACTCCTGCGCCTCCTCGGTGGCGAGCAGTTCTCGGGGGTCGCCCGGCAGGGGTTCGAAGCCGAGACCCTGCGCAGTGACGAACTCGCGGAAGGGCTCGTGGGTGGCCACAGAGACGTCCAGACCCCGGTCTCGAAGTGTCACCCCGAGCGCGACATACGGCTGGACGTCGCCCCTGGATCCGACCGTGAAGATCGTCGTTCTCATTGCGCAAGGTTCGCTCATTTCAGGGGTCAGCGGGAATCGCGATTGACATCTCGTCTCGGAATCGCAAAGGTGGCGCTATGCGAGAGGTACTGGAAGTCGTCGACGTGGAGCTCGCCATCCCCGTCGTTGCGTTGTTCGCCCTGGGGGGCGGAATGATCGTCGACACCGTTCGGAAGCGATTCCGCTGAACGATGGACCCGAGTCTCCCGGATGAGAACCATCCGGTTCGGGTCGAAGTGCGGTCGTTTCTCGAGGAACATCCGGATCCTGATCCGGCCGATCTCGCTGCCATGCGCCTGGTTGCCCCCGGGTGGCCGGAGCCGTGGGGCCGCTCGGCAGACGGTCTGCAGCGACTCGCCATCGACCTCGAACTCACCGCCGCCGGTGTCGATCCGATCGGTCACAACCCGATCGGGATCGGATGGGCTGGTCCCACGATTCTCACCGCGGGCACCGATGCCCAACGGGAGCGGTACCTCGGCCCACTGCTGAGCGGCGACGAGTTCTGGTGTCAGCTGTTCTCCGAGCCCGGGGCCGGCTCCGATCTCGCATCGCTCACCACGTCTGCGGTGAAGGACGGCGACGTCTACGTCGTCAACGGGCAGAAGGTGTGGAACACCTGGGCCGATCGCGCCGACTTCGGCATCCTGTTGGCACGGACCGATCTCGACGCCCCGAAGCATCGCGGAATCTCGTACTTCATCTGCCCGATGACCCTCGAAGGGATCGAGGTCCGCCCGATCAAGCAGATGACGGGTGATTCGACCTTCTGTGAAGTCTTCTTCAGCGACGTCCGGATCCCGGCCGATCTCCTGGTCGGTGCCGAAGGGTCGGGATGGAACCTGGCGCGAATGACGCTCGGCAACGAGCGCATGACGCTGTCGACCGGGGGTGTGTTGTGGGGGAACGGCCCGACGGCGGCCGACATCGTCGACCTGGTGCGGGGTACCGACGACGATCGTCTCCGCGACCGGGCAGTCCGACTCCACATCGAGTCGACCGTGCTGCAGCGGCTCTCACTCAGGATCCTCTCCGACGCCGGACGCGACCCGGCGCTCCTCGCGGCAATGAGGAAGTATTCGGCCGACCGGCACGGTCAGTTCGCCATGGAGGTCGCGGTCGACTCGCTCGGTACCGACGCAATGCTCGACGTCGGGGAGCTGACGCAGGGATACCTCTACGCCCGAGCCCTCACGATTGGCGGCGGTACCACGCAAGTGCTGGCCGACCTGATCGCCGAGCGGGCGCTGGGTCTCCCTCGTTGAATCCCGAGTCGCGCCGGTAGCTGACGCGGTCCCTCCCGGTGACGCTCCCGCAGTCGACCCGACCCTGGTTGTCTCAGCCCGCTGCGCGACGATACAGGCGAACGCTCAGCGGGAAGAAGAAGCAAAATTCCCCCTGCCGGGCGCATCGGGCGAGGTGTTGCCGTGCGGCCTCAGCCCTCTGCAGGCATCACCGAGATGTACCGATCGACCTTTCGGGCGAACATGTCCCACTGCCAGCCGTACTTGCCCTCGAGTGCCCCGAAGGCGGCTTCGTCCTCGCCCAGCAGAACCGCGATCCCCGAGACGTACGGGCCGCGCACGAGACCCCGGAAGTTGCAGGGGGCGATTTCGACCTTCTCGGTGTGTGTGAGGCGTTTCACCTTGCCCGAATTGGAGAAGGTGCCGATCACGAGCCCGTCAGGGACGTTGGCGAACCAGACCGGCGTGGCCACCCGGTCGCCGGACCTCCGAAAGGTGACGAGGCTGATGAATCGCTCTGCGCTGAGGTGATCGAAAGCCATGCGCCAGAAGCGTAACCCCGGTCAGTGGCGGCGCCGCTCATCCGCGAGCTCGATCAAGCGGGCAGCGGCCTCTCCGTAGGGAGCGAACCGGTCGTCCTCGGTCTGACCCCGATGCCATCTGATGAAGATCTGTTGAAGCACCCCGGCCAGCTTGAACGTGCCGAACACCACGTACCAGTCGACGTCGGACGCATCGACTCCCGAACGCTCGGCGTATCGGGCGATCGCCTCGTCTCGACTCATGAACCCTGGCAGAGTGGTCGGCATCGGATTGAGCGCCGAAGGCATCTCACCCTCGTCGTACCACACGGCCATCACGGTGCCGAGATCGGCGAGCGGATCCCCCTGGGTACACATGTCCCAGTCGTACACGGCTACGCACTCGCCGGGATCGGCAGGCGACACCGCCATGTTGTCGAGGCGCCAGTCGTTGTGGAGCAGGGTCGCCGGTGGCGATGCCGGCATGGTGTCCACCAGCCATGCCGAGAGCTCGTCGGCGAGCGCGTTGTCCTCGTGCTTTGCGGCGTCCCAGCGCCGGGCCCAGCCGGTGACCTGGCGCTCCAGGAACCCGTCCGGCCGGCCGAGGTCGTCGAGCCCCGCGGCACCCGGGTCGACGGCGTGGAATTCGGCCAGCGTGTCCACGACCACCTCGGACAACTTCCGATTCGCAACCACGTCGTCGCCTCCGCCGAAGATCGCAGGAACCGTGTTCTGGACGACCACTCCGTGGCGGCGCTCCATCACGACGAATGGGGCTCCGATCACCTCCACGTCGTCGCAGAACGTGTACGCCCTCGGGGCCTTCGGGAACGCAGTCCACAAGGTCGAGAGCACCCGGTACTCGCGCCCCATGTCGTGTGAGCCGGGTGCAACGGGGCCGAGCGGCGGTCGGCGCAGCACGTACTCGACGCCGCCCCCGAAGTCGAGGAGATAAGTCAGGTTCGCCTTGCCCCGGGAGAACTGTGACACCGTGGGGGTCGCCTCCGAGCCCGGCACCCGTCCGGCGAGCCAGGCCATCAACCGATCGATGTCGAACCGCTCGTCCGGCCGGACTGGAATCGTCTCTGGCTGCACCTCGGTCATCGGCGACGAGAGTACCGCTTCGAGGGACCGCTCGGAGCAGCGGTACGATCACTCGCTCATGCCGACACCTTTCGAGATCTCCTCACGAATCGTCGACGACCTCGTCGAACTGCTCCCGCTCTTCGCCACCGGAATCGGGGCGCCGGGGCGGGATGGGGAGTGGGACGATCTCTCCCCGGAAGGTCGTGAGGCCCTCGTCGAACGCGCCCGCGCGCGCGTTTCCGAACTCGCCGAACACCTCGACCATCCCGACCCGGTTCAGCGGCTGTCCGCCCACGTCATCACCGAGTTCATGGGCTACTACATCGACGAGTTCGAGGCTCGAGACCACCTCAGGGATCTGGCCCACATGTCCAGCCCGTTCCAGTGGTTCCGCGAGATCTTCGAATACGTCGATCCCCACGATCCCGAGTCGTCCTCCAATGCGGCCAGGAGGCTCGAGACGATCACCGAGCCGCTGGCCGGGTATCGAGAGACGTTGCGCCTCGGGCTCGATCAGGGCGAGGTGACATCTCGAAGGCAGGTCGAGTCGGTGCTCACCCAGATCGACAGCCTCGTCGGTCCGGGCTCGGCGTGGCACCTCCTCGAAGCGGGGTCGCCGATCCCCGACCGGATGGCGGATGCAATCGCCTCGGCGAAGGGGGCGATGTCGCAGTTCGGCGAGTTCCTGAGGGACGAGTATCTCCCCATGGCCCGCGTCGAGGACGGCGTCGGCGGTGACCGGTATCGTCGAGCTGCCCGGTCCTTCCTCGGCATGGAGATCGAGCCCGAGGAGCTGTACGAGTGGGGCTGGGGAGAGATCGACCGGCTCCTGGGGGAGATGCGTTCCGTTGCACGGCAGATCGATCCGACTCTGGACCTCGGAGCGGTCATCCGGCGGATGGAGAGCGACGAACAGCTCGCCGTTGCCGGCCAGGAGCGTTTCGTGGAGTTCGTCGAGGCTCGCCAACGCCAGGCAATCGCCGACCTCGACGGCTCGCATTTCGATCTCACGGACGAGATTCGCCGTTTCACCGTCGGGATCGCTCCACCGGGCGGTGCACTCGGTGCCTACTACCGACAGCCCTCCGAGGACTTCTCCCGCCCCGGAGGGATCTACTACTCGATCGGCGACCGAAGCAGGTTCCCGCTCTATCAGGAGGTCTCCACCGCCTATCACGAGGGGTTCCCGGGCCACCACCTCCAGATCGCAACCGCGATGGCGGCACGTGATCGGTTGAGTCGGGCCCAACGCGTGCTCATCTGGTACTCCGGCTACGGCGAGGGCTGGGCGATGTATGCCGAGCGTCTCATGGACGAGCTCGGCTACTTCGAACGTCCCGAGTGGGTGTTCGGGATGCTCGCCTCGCATCTGTTCCGGGCCGCCAGGGTCGTCACCGACATCGGGCTCCATCTCGGACTCACGGTCCCATCTGGCGCCCCGGTGCCGGCCGGTGAGCGGTGGGACTTCGATCGCGCAGTCCGATTCATGACCGAAATCGGCCTCCAACCGCCCGCCTACGCCCGGAGCGAGGTGATCCGCTATCTCGGTTGGCCGGGGCAGGCGATCTCCTACAAGATCGGCGAGAGAGAGTTCCTCTCTCTCAGGGAAGACGAGCGCAGGCGACTCGGCAGCGACTTCGATCTCAAGCGGTTCCACTCACGAGTTCTCGGCAGCGGTGAAATGGGTCTGGATCTCCTCCGACGTGTCGTGGCGGGCGAGTTCGAATCGTGAAAGAACGCTTCGAACCCTCCGACCACGACGACACCGACATCTACAAGCTGCTGATCGGTCTCGTGGTACCGCGACCGATCGGGTGGATCGGCTCGATCTCTGCCGATGGGGTGCGCAATCTGGCGCCGTTCTCCTTCTTCAACGCCGTCGCCGCCTCACCGCCGACGGTGATCTTCTCGACGATCCGGGCGGGCGGCCGCCACAAGGACACGCTGGCGAACGTGATGGAGACCGAGGTCTTCAGCGTCAACGTCGTCACAGAGGAGGTGATGGACGCCATGAACGCGACGTCCGGACGGTACGAGGCGTCGGTCGACGAGTTCGAGCTGGCCGGCCTCACCGCTCTTCCCGGCACGGTCGTGGACGCTCCGATGGTGGCTGAGTCGAAGGCGAACCTCGAGTGCCGGCTCAGCCAGATCGTACCGATCGGGACCGACGGCCCCATGGCGGCCTCGATCGTGATCGGTGAGGTCGTGTGCGTGCACGTCGAGGGCATTCTGTTGGACGGCACGCGGATCGACCAGGCCGCGCTCAGAGCAGTCGGTCGGATGGGCGGCCCCACCTACACCCGCACCCGCGACCTGTTCTCCCTCGAACGACCT